>CALFVE010000196.1 GCA_937928475.1 uncultured bacterium
GCCGCCCAGGTCTCCCCACGCGCGCCTCGCGTCTCGCGACTGGCGACTCGCAGCTATGCGCTGATCCGGTACACCGACCAGGGCTTGGCGCGCAGGACCCCGGCGAACTCCACCGGCTCGGGCTCCCCGGCGACGATGCGGTCTACCCGCGCCGTGCGCGGCAGCGGCCATTCCAGGGCCTGGTAGGCAAAGAGCAGGTCCGCCTCCCCGCCGCTCCAGTGTACGCCTCGGCCGCCCGGCAGCAGACGCCGGTTCACCATGAGCGGGCTGACCAGGTTGAAGGTATGCCAAAGATCGCGAAGCCAGTCGGGGACGGGATAGGCCGAGGGCAAGGCGCGGTTGGCGATACAGCGGAAGAACTGCACGCGCAACTCCTCCGGCGTCCGCTCGGGGTGGGGGTGGAGCATGGGCAGGCAGTCAATCGCCAGGTCCTCGTTGCCCACCCACCAGGACCAGTCGTTCTGTCCCGCCACAGAGCCGGGGGCGAGCACGTCTTCGCGCTTGTTGTCGGCCAGGCCGAAGCGGCCTACCCCGAAGGGGCCGATGCCCTCGACGGAGAAGGCACGGATGCCGAGTTCCGCGAGTCCACCGATGAACTTGCCGATGCCCGGCGCGTTGGGCTCGCCCCCACGCTGGTAGTCGGCGCCCAGCAGGCCCCAGTTGCCCATCGAGTCGAAAAAGATGTAATCCAGCCCGTGCCGTTTCCACTCCGCCCACTGCTCCAGCATCCACGCCCAGGCCACATTCCAGTTCAGCCCCCAGCAAAGGTTGAAGGCATATCCGCCGCCGTGCGGGCGGGTGTTGACATGCCGGCAGACGAACTCCGGGTGCTCCTGGAAGATGGGGGCATTGCAGGACAGATGCATGCCACACCAGTGGCCAATCTCCAGGTCCACCTCTTTGCCCTTTTCATAGAAATACTCCCAGGCCTTCCAGCCGCCCCAGAAATCGGCGCAGCGGTAGCGCCACACGTTGCACACGGAACTGGTCATTAGGTCGCCGTGAATGCCGGTCAGGATCTTGTAGGTGTATCCGTTCTCGGTGATGTCGCTCTCGGCCATCACTTCGGGAAACAATCGGCGCACTCCCTGTTCGGCGAGCTCGGGGAGCAGGTCTCCCCAAGCGTAGAGTACTTTCTCCGGCCGGCAGGCCTGGCCGCCAACGTGCATGAGCAGGCGACCGTTCTGGTCCAGCCCGGCGCGGTAAGGGGCGCCGACCTCCGGTTTCACCGGAGTCTTGGGAATGCCGTAAGCGGCGCGCACGATCCCCTGGGCATGGTCCAGGCAGCGCTGCCAGCGATCGCGGGCCTCGTGCTCCGGCAGCCCGCCCTCGGGTCCGGGGGCGAACATGATGCACTTGCGGGGCAGTGTGACCTCCCCACTCTCGGCGAACTGATACTGGTCGAGGACGAAGACCACCTCCTCCCCTGCATTTTTCTGGATCAGGCTTTTCACGCTGACAAACTCCGGCCAGAAGCCGTACAAGCAGCCGAGCTCGTTATACTGGAAGTCGAAGCACTGCACCGGGCTGTACCGCGAGCCGAACTGGAAGGAGTAGCCGAAGGGGTCGCCGGCCAGGTCCAGCCGCCGCAGGCACTCGGTGGAGAAGCGGCTCTCGCGGGTGCAGCGGTGCACCGGCGGGTTGATCTGCCCCTGGTAGAGGAGGGTGTTGCCCTCCGCGTGCCCGCCCAGTTCCCAGGTGGCCTCGATGGTGACTTGATGGATCTGGCGCTGGGAGGAGACGTAGCGCAACGCATAGGAAAAGCCGGTGTATTCGACGCCCTCCAGGGTCAGGCGCTCCGGGCGCAGGAGCCACTCCAAGCGGTCCTCGAACTGGTCGGGCTGAATCTGAGGCCAGGCCATGGGGAAGTCGTACTCATCGCGCCACTCGCCGAACAACTGCGGCTCCCCGAGGGCAGTGGTGACGAGCACCACCGTGTCACCATTCTCGTGGATGTGCTCCAGGCGGAACCGCCGGTAGGCCACGCCGTGGCCGGTCTGGATCACCGGTCGCAGGGGAACCTGGCCCGAGCGCACCGGCAGGCCGGCCGCGGTGATCTCTCCCAGACCGAGCAGGAACTCACCCTCCAGGAGCAGTTCGAGGGTAACGCCGTTGGGCAGCGAAAGGATGCGGCTAGTGGTTGGGGACATGAGGGTTTCCTCCGGGCTAGCGGTGCGGCGCGAAGGGGTCATTCCTGACCGGCGCGAGGATACCTTCCCAAGAGCGTAGAGGCGAGAGGTAACAGGCAAGAAACCCGAAGGGGCCGGCTGAGGTGCTTCTGCAGGAAGCGCCGAAACCGGCCCGCTCCGCAGCGGCTGCGCCTCCCGCAGGGGAGAAAGCAAGCAATCAGCAGCCGGGCCCCTGTGCTCTCCCTCGTCCCCCTCCCGCCGCAGGAGGGGGACGGCACGCTAGCGCGCCAGGGGGTGGACTAACCGGGCTTCACCCGATCATACCAGCGCGGCGGCGGGGTGCCCGGCGCGAGCACGTCCACCCGCGCGTCAAAGAACTCCCCCCAGCGATAGTCACCGGCGGTGATGTCGGCGGTGATAATGTGCGTGGCGCTCTTGGCCTCCTCGGGAATCCGAAAACGAACGCAGAACTTGTGAATTTCTCCCGGTTCGATGACCGTTTTCATCTGCTTCGGCTTGGCCTGCCAGGCTTCCGGGAACCGTGGCCGCACCACGAACGGGCGAGCCTCCGGGTACAGATTGCGTACCCGGATGTCCACCCGACCCGCCGCCCCCGGCGTCAGACGCTGAATCCACGGGTCAAAGACGCACCAGTACGGGTCGAGGAAGAGGCTGTACGGATCGAAGAAAGAGAACTGCCGGAAGACCTCGGGCAATGAGCGCGCCCATTGCAGGTACGCTTGGATCTGCGCCGCCGGCTTCTCGATCTCCGAGGCGTGCCCGGTCAGAATCCAGTCGGGGTTGATCTTGGCTTGCTTTTCCGCTCCTGCCAAGTATTGGAGGTCAACTTGGCTGCCGTTTCGCGCCACCACCGCCTCGTGGCCCGAGCCGCCGCGCCGTCCGGTGTAAAACTGGTTGTCGCCGTTGAAGAGTATTCGCGTGCCGTCCAGGTCGAGTTCGATGCCCGCAGTGTAGGTCGTCTGACCCGGCAAGTGATGAATGGTGAGCGCAAAGCCATCCCACTCCAGCCGCTCCCCGACACGCAGTTTGCGGGCCACCGGCACTGCGTCCAGCGGCAGCCGATAATAAGGCAGCAGGCAACAAGGCTGGTGCCGATAAGGGTGCTCCAAGTGGTCAGCGAACAGGTCGAGGCACCAGCACTCGGTGCCCCAGTTCTCCGCTAGGTAGCCGTAGTGCACGTAGTGGTCGCCGTGAACGTGCGTGGGAATGAGCACCTCGACGGTGCGCAGGCCCAGGTCCTGCTGCATTCGTCGCAGCGTCCAGTCCAACCACCCTTCGTCCATGCAGCCGCAGTCAATCATCAGCCCTCGCCCGGTTTTCCCCCTCAAGAGATAGCCGTTGCTCCCGTAGGGACCAAGTTTGTACAGGTTATCGGTAAACTTGCGGACGCCGGGGAGGTGGGTGGGCTGGCTGAACCAACCCAGGGCCCCGGCGATGCCGTCGTTCCAGTCCCAGTCGCGCAGATAGGTCTGTTTGATGAACCGCGACCAGCGGCGCTGGAAGTCGCGGATCTGCCGCTTGGGGCTGGAGAGAATCGGCCCGTGCGAGGGGCAAACCGTGCCGGGCAGCAGCGAGTAAAGCACGGTCAGGGAGTTGGCCTGCGTCTGCGGCCCCAGACCGTGGCCGTAATCCCACTCGTTGTCGTAGAAGGTGTGCATGGTCCCGCCCTCTAAGACCAGGTCGCCGGAGAAGAGGAACCAGCGTCCATCCACCCGCACCCGGTAAGTGACCGCGCCCTTGCTGTTGCCGGGGGTGCTGAAAACGCCGATTTCATACGGGCCCCAGGCGAAGGTCTCCAGGTCCTGGAGTTCGCGATCTACCTGTACGGGTTCGCGCGGGGGACGAACGAAGACGGCGCTGTAGACCGAGTGAGCATCGAGGTCGTCCCAGAAACAGGTGGGATCGCGGAAGAGATGCGCCTCGGCGGCGGGTACGGCAGTCCGGATGCCCGCCGCGGTGAGGCGGGCGTGGCCCTGGCACTGCTCACGGTGATGGTGCGTGTAAAGGACCCAGTCCACCACCTGGACGCCGATCTCTTCCAGGTGGTCGAGCACCTCGCCGGAGCCGCCATCAATCAGCAAGGCGCGCCCTTCATCAACGAGCGCGTAAACGTTGCAGGTGTCAGGGAAACAGTACAGGTGGGGGGACAGTTGCTGCCAAGACATGGGGAAACCTCCCGTAGACTCCGAGGCGTGAATGCCCTCGCCGGCCGTGGCTCTGTCCCAGCCTGGCCGCACAGCGTGAGGCGCGCTGGGACGCAACTCTGGCCCATGCGCTGGGAGGCAGGCGAGTGGTCGAGTTTGCCTAGCCGCCCCGGCGCGGCTCAAAGACCTTCTGCCGGGGGTGGGTGGTCTTGCGATAGTCGCGCGGCTCCCGGTAGGCGGTGCCGATGGCCGCCGGCTCCTCGCCCAGTTTCTCCGCGCGCTCGTAGATCAGCGTCCACACGCACTGGTTCTCCGGGTTGACCTCGCACTTGCCCTCGTTGGCGCCCCCGCAGGGGCCATGCACTTGCCCCTTGGGGCAGCGAGTGATCGGGCAGATGCCGCCATATTCGGCCAGAATGCATTCCCCGCAGGAGGAGCACCACTCGTAGTACTGCCCCAGGCGAAACTGGTCCACCTGGCCAATCGTATCCAGCGCCGGCACCACCGGCTTGGTCTCCAGCGCCTCGGAGACGGCCTGCACTCCTGCCCCGCAGGCGAGCACCACGATGGCATCGGCTGCGTCTACGGCCTCCTTGTTCTGGCGCAACAGGCGCTTGACATCCAGGATCTTGCAGGAGGCGTCGGGCACCACCCGGCCGGTCACCTGCTTGCCGGCCGCGGCCAGCATCTCGGCCATCTCGTTGACCTCGTACTCTCCCCCGGTCTGCAGCACGGTAGCGCAGTCCCCGCAGCCGACGAGGAACACCTGGTCTTTGCCTTCCAAGGACTTGAGGATGTCGTCAAAGACTTTCTTCTCGGTAGCAGTCATGAGTGGATGCTCCTGGCGGAAGTGGTGAGTGGTCAGTTGTGAGTCGGTACTGGTTGGTCGCTCGTCGTTGGTCGTTGGTCGCTAGTCGCTGGTCGGGAGAAGGCGGAGAGCCTAGAAGAGAACTCCTGGCCATTCCCGGTAGGGGCGGAGGTTGCGGCTTCGGAGCCGCAATCTCCGCCCGCGAGCACCGCGAACAAGCCGCTGGGCACGCCCTCCCCGGTAATCCCGTAGCGCTGGCCTCGGGCGCGGGCCTTTTTGTACACGCTCTCAGTGCTCGTGAACGTCAATCTCCTTGAGCAGTTTGGCTTTTTCCTCCAAGTACGGCGGGGGCGTCTTCTCCGGATGCTTATCGAAATACTGCTTGAGTGCGGCGACGATGCCCTCCTCGGCCAGCACCGAGCAGTGGATCTTGACCGCCGGCAGGCCG
>CALFVE010000197.1 GCA_937928475.1 uncultured bacterium
ATGGGGGCATGTACTTCACCGCCGAGGGCCTGGCGATGAAGCGGTTCTCCGTCAAAGACGGCTTAGGCCTGGTGAGAGTGCAGGAGGCAGGGGTGGAGGTGGTCATCATTAGCGCCGATGACTCCCCCATCACCGTGGCCCGGGCCCGGATGCTTGGCGTCGGGGAGGTGGTGCTGGGCTGCCGGGACAAGGCGGCCGAGGTGCGCGAGATCCTGACGAAGCGCGGCCTGTCGCTAGCCGAAGCCTGTTACATCGGGGATGACCTCACCGACCTTCCCGCTTTCGCCGAGGTGGGCCATACCGCTGCGCCGTCTGACGCCGTGCCCGAAGTTCTCGCCGCGGCCGAGTATGTGACCCAGGCGGCCGGGGGGCAGGGCGCGGTGCGGGAGGTATGCGACCTAATCCGAGCGGCCCTGGAGGGCGCGGCCTAGTGCAACCTCACCCCCGAGCGGGATCGGCTAGAGGTGCAGGGCGCGCACTAGACCGTAGGCCAGCGCTCCCACCAGCGCGGACATGGGAATGGTGAAAACCCAGGCGGCCAGGATGTTTCCCACCACCCGCCAGCGCACCGCCCCGATTTGGCGAGATTGAGCCCGGCGGCCATCAGAATGGCTAGGGGGATGGTAAGCGCACGGGTGAGAACACTAGTGGCGATAGCGTTGGCGGCGTCGTGGAAGCCGGTGATAAAGTTGAAGGCCAGCGCCCCCAGCGCGATCAGCAGTACGGTGAGGTCAGGCATTCTTCACGATGACGTTTTCCAGCAGATTGGCGGCGTCCTCGCAACTGTCCAGGGTCTTTTCCAGGAACTCATAGATCTCCTTCCACTTAATGATCTCCCGGGCGTCGCTCTCCCGCTGGAACAGGTCGGCTAAGGAGCGCTTTAGCGCTGCATCCCCCTCGTTCTCCAGAGCGTTGATACGCGCGCAGAAGTCAGTCTCGTCGAGGCGGATGCCGTCCAGCACACAGACCGTGTCGTGGAGGATGCTCACCGACTGGCCGATGAGCCGGCCCATCTCCCGGGTATGAGCGTTTGCCTCGGTCAGCCCGAAGATCTTCAGCCGGTCCACAGTGGCCTTAATCAGATCCACCACAGTATCCACTGTCTCTGCCATCTGATAGATGTCCTCACGGTCGAAGAGCACCGGTGTCACGAAGGTGGCATCCAGCTTCTTGACAATATCATGAACGATGTGGTCAGACTGGTGCTCGATCTGGTCAATCTGCTCCACCGCCAGGTCCAGTCGTCGGTAGTCGTTGACCAGTCGCTCGAGAACCTTGGCGGCCTGCTCCGCTTGCTCCACGAGGTGGTGGAACAGCGTGAAGAAGTCATGCTCTCGCGGTAGCAGGCTCTGCATGACGCTCTGTACGCGGGCGACGAATCCGTTGCGCATGGTCATCGGCTCCCTTCCGACTGGGAGTGATTCCCTCTGACCGGGCCAGGCACCTCCGTAGGCTGTCGGAGAATGCTTTCCGCTCACCATAGAGGACGCAAGCCGCCGCAGGGCGAATTCTCCGGCGACCGCTTGCTGCCTGCGACCATGAAAAGGACTCCTAAGCCCCTCGAAAACCGCCTGAACGACCTCACCTGGCGCGACTGGCTGCTCTTCCAGAAGTCCTGGTTTGTGCACAATCCACCGCCTCGGGAAAAGGGTGTGCTCTTGCACCCCGCCAAGTTTCCCGAGACGCTCTGCCAGGAGTTTATCGAGTTCTTCACTAAGCGGGGGCAGTTGGTGCTGGACCCCATGGCGGGCACTGGTAGCGCCCTGCTGGCGGCAGTGCGCTGCGGGCGACGGGCGATCGGCATTGAGTTGAATCCCCAATACGCGTGCATCGCGGCGGACCGCCTGGCTGCCGAGGAGCAACAACTGTGCCGGGACGAGTCTTCCGGGCTGGCGCAGGTGATCTGCGCGGATGCGCGGGACCTTCTCCGCCTGGGCCTGGAGCCGGTGGACTACGTGCTGACCAGCCCGCCCTATTGGGACATGCTTCGCCGCGAAGGCTTCGAGACACAGAGAAAACGTCGGGAGAGCGCGGACCTCGACGTGTACTACTCGGAAGACGAGGCCGACCTGGGCAATATCCGGGACTACCAGTGCTTCCTGAAGGAACTCGTCGGGATCTACCGGGCAGTGGCGGAGGTCATGCGCCCAGGGGCGTATGCCACCATCATCGTCAAGAACGTGAAAAAAGGCGGGACGATCTATCCCCTCGCCTGGGACTTGGGGCGGCTGGTGGGCGAGTTTCTGGTGCTGAAAGACGAGAAGATCTGGTGCCAGGACAACCAGCGCCTCGCGCCTTACGGAATGGGCAAGTGCTGGGTAAGCAACACCATGCACCATTACTGCCTCAACTTCCGCAAGCCGGAGGCGAAGCGGCGGGCGCGCACTGCACCAGGCAAGTAGACCTGCAAGAAAGGGAGTCCCTAGCGATGCCTGTGCACAAGACACTCGACGTAGACGTGGCCGTAGTCGGCGGGGGGGTTGCCGGGGTTTGCGCAGCGTTGGCGGCGGCGCGGCACGGCGCGCGCACCGCGCTGATCCAGGACCGTCCCGTGTTGGGCGGCAACAGCAGCAGCGAGATCCGGGTCCACATCACCGGCGCGGACTGCGCCGGCCAGCGTCCCGGTTATCGGGAAAGCGGAATCTTGGAGGAACTGCGCCTGGAGGAAACCGTGCGCAATCCAGAGCGCAATGCTTGCATGTGGGACCTGATTCTGTGGGAGAAGGCCAGAGCCGAGCCGCTGCTCACGCTGCTACTCAACGCCCACTGCCGCGCCGCTGCCAGAGACCCGAGCGGACGAATCATGCGCCTTACCGCGTTGCAGGTCACCACGGAGACGGAGTGGAGGGTCCGCGCGCGCTATTTCATTGATTGCACCGGCCACGGAACGCTCGGCGCGCTGGCCGGAGCCGACTTCCGCCAGGGCCGGGAAGGGCCGCAGGAGCATCGCGAACCTCACGCCCAGGGCCCCGACAGCAAGACCATGGGCGCTAGCCTGCTGTGGTGCGCGCGCGACATGGGCCGTCCCTCTCCCTTCACCCCGCCGCCCTGGGCGCACAAGTTCACCCGCGCGGAGGATCTCCCGCAGCGGCTGAGTCCGGCGCGGATTGAGCACGGCCACTGGTGGATAGAGTACGGCGGAGAACTGGACATCATCCACGATACCGAGAAAATCCGGGACGAACTGCTGGCCTGCCTGATGGGGGTGTGGGATTGGCACAAGAACTACAGCGGCGCGGCGGTAGAGAACTGGGCGCTGACCTGGTGGGGCTTCCTCCCCGGGCATCGCGAGTCGCGCCGGCTGCTGGGACCGTACATCTTCACGGAAAACGACCTGCTGGAGAACCGCCAATTTGAGGACGCCATCGGGCATGGTGGCTGGCCGATTGACACGCATCCGCCCGCCGGTATTTTCTCCTCGGAACCGCCCTGCGACTTCGGGCAACAGATCGGGGTGTACCAGATTCCTCTGCGCTGCCTGTACTCGCGCAATGTCCCCAACCTGTTCATGGCCGGCCGGGACGCCTCCTGCACGCACCTGGCGATGGCTTCCGCGCGGGTGATGGGTACCTGCGCGGTGATGGGCCAGGCGGCAGGCACCGCCGCCGCGCACTGTTTCCGGGATGACTGCCTGCCGGGCGAACTAACGGCCGCGCAGGTGAAGCAGATTCAGGAGACGCTGCTGCGGGATGACCAGTACATACCGGGACTCGCCGCTGCTGACCCGGAGGACTTGGCTCGACAAGCGACGATCGTTGCCAAGAGCGAGGCTCCTGGCTGCCCGGCGGCGGCGGTGACCAATGGCGTCACCCGCGCCCTGGGCGAAGCGAGCAATCAGTGGCGGTCGGCACCCGGCAAGGTGCTGCCGCAGTGGCTGGAATTGCGCTGGGAGCGTCCGGTGGCAGTCCGCGAGGTGCACCTGACCTTCGACACCGGCTTTGAGCGGCCTTTGTGTCTCACCCATAGTGACTCATTCAATAGCCGCATGATCCGCGGGCCCCAGCCGGAGACGGTCAAGGATTACGACCTGAAAGTGGCCGAGGCGGGGCAGTGGCGGACCGTACTCAAGGCGCGCGGCAACTACCAGCGCAAGCGAGTGCATCGGGTGGAGGCGGAGGGCGTGGAAGCGCTGCGGCTGGTTGTGCGAGCGACGCAGGGGGTACCGGAGGCGAGGGTGTTCGAGGTGCGCGTGTATTGAGGCCCGCCCTTGATGTTCTAGCGAGGGGCGGGATGGAAGGCAGCGCCGCCGACGCTGCCGGAGCCTATCCGGCCGGCCTCGGGCTCAGGATAGCACCTTCCCGAAAATGGTCACGATGATTACCGCGATCAGTTTGCCCACATAAGCCCCTGCCCCCAGGCCCAGGAAGAAAGGCACCGCCAGCCGGAAGGCCTGCAAGCCAAAGTACCGCAGCATGAACCCTTTGATTAGCCAGGCAATTAGGAAGGGAAACCACACGGTGTAGCCGATAGTGAAAGAGGCGTTGACCGCAAAGCCGATGGGATGGAAGGGGAACCAGTTCAGGCGCAGGCGCGCCCAAGTCAGTAGCAGCATAACCACCGCTCCCGCGCCGTAAACCCCGACATGCGGCAGACTGGGGCCGAACGGCATCTGAATCTGGCCGACCACTTGGCCGTAGGTCATGGGGCCCCAGGTCTGAAAGGCCCAGGTCTTCCAAGCGGTGGCTCCTTCCCGGTACCCGGCGAAGAGCGTGAACCAGATTACCGTCGCCATGCCCACCAGCACGGTCAGCCAGACCACCCCGCTGAAGTGGGTGCCCTTGACTCCCATTGCTCGCTTCAAGGCGAAGGTTTCGGCCGACAGCCCCGGCAGGACCGTCTGCACGTCCCCGTGCCAAGAGTAGGACATGCCCAGAGCGACCATCCCCGCCGGCCCTATCGCGGTGGGCCCCAGCGAGTAGATAGTGAAGTTCTGAGCAATCAGCGGCGGAGTAAAGTAGAAAACCCCGGCTTCGCAGAGCACGCGCGAGATGGACAGGTAGATAAGCATAACGCTGGTGAGAAAGATCAGCGCCACCAGCAGAGGCATGTTGAAGTGCGTCAACCACAGAATCATGCCCAGGAAGCCGAACCCGAGCAGTCCCCAGGCCCAGCGGGGCGGCAGCATCTCGTCGTGACCGGTGTCGCCACCGGCTAGGGCCGCCCGCAGCGTCTCCGCGAGATACCGCCGCGCAGTGTACACGCTGGTCAGGGCCAGCACGGTGAAGGCTCCCCCGGCCTGCCAGCAGGAGATGGCGTCTTGTCCCCACATGAAGAAGCCGCTCGGCCCTAGGGTGAGGCCGAAGGTGTTGAGCAGCGTGACCTCGACGAAGCGCAGCAGGTAGAAGAACCAGACGCTGAACAGCAGTTCCAACGGCACGAACCACCCCAGACCCAACACCAGCCAGTTCATCCAGGCATAAAGAGGCGGCGTCTTGCGGCTGGTGAAGGTCGCCAGGCGGATCACCCCGTTCACGTCCATGGGCAAGCGCGGCAGCGAAGGATAGAGGGTCTGCAGGCCGTTGTAGGTGATGAAGCAGACGGGGATGAACAGACCAATCCAGAACAGAGGCAGCCTGGCAAATCTGCGCTGGACTGAAGGCGGCCCTTTCCCGACAAGCAGCAGCGGCAACTGCATCAACGGGTAGGCCAGGCGCTCGTGATCCTGCCACTGCCGCCAGAAGAGCGCGACCAGGGCGTAACCCGATGCCAGCATGACTAGAATGAAAGGCACCCAGTGCGCCAGGGGCACCAGCCAAGCGCCCCAGGGAATCGGTGCCCCTGGCGGCAGGCCTTCGTGCACGTACTTGGCGGCCAGGCGGTCGCTGACGATCAGTTCCCGCGGCATGTGGGGCAGCAGATACTGGTCCCACTTGTTCTCCGGTGAGGCGAAGTAGCGGGGGGCCACGATGGCGGCCAGTTGCATGAACATCAGGAACAGCGAAGTGCTGTTGGAGATCAGCCCCATCACGAGAACTACCAGGAGTTCTCCGCTGCTCAAGGCCAACCGGGGGAAGAAGAAGCGGACGACGCCGTTGAGGGCTGCCAGCAGGATAAAGGGGATGATGCCGCCTTCGGGGAGGTAACTCCAGGAGAAGTTGCCGGAGCCGTGGGCCTCGGAGTACAGCGACATGGTGTTGACGAAGACGGTAACAATGAGGCCCAGCAGCACGGAGCGCCAGGTGATGGCGTGCGCGGCGGCCTGGCGGAGCGCCGCGGCAGGCGAAGGGACGGAGTGTGCTGGGTGTGCCAAAGCCAGGTCAGTCACTCCTCTGGTCGAAGGCTTAGTGGTCCGTCGTTTGGCTGTTCCTCATCCGCATTGCAGATTCCTATCCGAGTTGAGGCAGGACCGAGGCTCCGTTCTGGGGAAATGAATCGGAACTGCCCTTCTACGGGGGTGATTCGTCAAGTGTTTACCAAGCGATTTGTTTATGCCCTGCTCGTGGTGCTAGTCGTCGGGGTGGCGCCGGTCGGCGCGCAAGCCCCAGTTGCGCTCAAGGTCGTCGGGGTGCTGGGCAATACCTCCGGCCTGAGCGATCTGCCCTTCCCTTATGCTTTCTACAGCGGCATCGCTGCTGACGCGCACGGGCGCCTCTACTTCGCGGGCGCCGCGGCCGGGATTCCCGTCTCCGACCAGGACGGCAACTGCCTGGCGCTGTTGCGCCTGCCGGAGGGGGAAGGCCTGGTGCCTCAGTCGCGCATGGTCCGTGCCGGAGACTATGTCTTCTGCGTCGCCGGCCGGGCGCACCCCTTTCAGGGCGCGCTTTACCGCGTGGACACCCGCCCCGGCGATGCCCAGCGGCTGGCCGCCGAGCGGCTTGCCTCGGCGCCCGGCCACTGGGCGCTCTCGCCGACGCTGGATGCCGCCGGCCGTGTGATCGCGGGGCGCTCCGAGATCGAAAAGCACCTGTACACCGTAACTGCCTATGAGCCGGCCACGGGCCAGGCGACCGACCTGTTCACCTTCGTCTTGCCCGAGAACGCGGCCTGGCCGTGGATGCACACGATTCAGGTCGAGCCGGACGGGACGATCAGTGTTACCCATCGGGGCGTCGCCGACGTGCACTGGCGCTTCTCCCCTCAGGGCGAGCGAGTCGGCGACGCCCTGGACGGCCAGGTCATTGACGGCTTCCGCTACTTCTTCGGCTATCATGGGGGCATCATCCGCCGCGACCTGCAAGGGAGGGACGCGCCGGGCGAGTGCGGCTCCGAGGTTCCCGAGATTCGGATGGCCCAACAGATGGTGCGCGTGGGTGACCGCTACTTCTTCGCGGGAAGAGGGGGCGCGGTAGAGGCAAAGTGGAACGGAACCACCTTTGTCTACCACCGGCGCATTGGCGCCTTACACCTTCAGGACATGACCGGGGCGGACGACGTGCTGCAGGCGGCGGCTTTCACCGAGTCCGGCAACAATGACGTGGAACACCCGCTGACCATCCCGAAGAGCCAGCCTCTGGGGCAGCTGCTGAGTTCCGGCCCTCCCTTTTACGGCAGGCACATCGTGAGCCTGGTGCCGGCCCCTTATGGCTATGTCACGGTCTACCGGCAGGCTGGGGAGTTCCATATCGCTTACTTCGGGGCGCAGCATTTGGCGTATGATCTCAAAGCCTCCGAACTGCAAGATCCTGGCCAGGCGGCGGTGCTGGGACAGGATCTCCTCGTTGCCGACCCCAAATCAGGGACGATCTGGCGGCGTCCGCTCATGGATAAGGAGGCGCCGCTGACCGCCTGGCGCGCAGATCTGCCCGGGGTGGTCGGCCTAGCTGTGGGGGGAGAGGGCGTCTTCGCCGCGACCGCGACGCAGGTCTTGCGGCTGGCCGCCGACGGGCAGCAGGTGTTGTGGACTTCGCCCGTAACCTACCGGGGAATCCGGCGTCTGGCGGCAACTCCGGACAAGGTTTACGTCTGCGATACCGCTGGCGCGGTGGTGGACCAGTTGGACGCGCAGACCGGGGTGCTGCAGGCTCGCCTGGGCGTTCCCGGCGAGCCGGGCTTGGCGCTGGACCGTCTCTCTCAACCGTGGGCGGTCGTCGCTGACCCCAACGGCGTCTACATAGCTGATAACGGCGCCGGGCGGATTGTGGTGGCAACAACGACTCTGTGGCGGCCGGCGATTGCTCGCCTGCCCCGCGAGGACACTTCGCCGATCGTGGCCGCCCAGATTCCCGTCAAGCCCCCCAAGGCGGGCCGGATGAGTCTCAACATCTATGACCTGAACGACCTGACCGTCCGGCAACTCGTCTGCGCCCAGCCCTCGGATCAGCCGGTTACCTGGGATGGCCGCGACCTGTACGGCGAGTGGGCACCGCCGGGCCGATACCGCTTCCACGGTATCATCGCCCCCAAGTTCTCGCTGCGCTATGTCACCTCCGTCGGGCAAAGCGGGAATCCGCCCTACCGCACTGCTGACGGCAAGGGGAGTTGGGGTGGCGTCTGGGGAAATGTGATGGACATCTGCCCGGTAACCGCCGACCCCGATTCGGATATCCTCGTCCTGTGGGCCTTTGAGGAGGGTGAAGGGGGACTTATCCGCATGAGCCAGGACGGCGAAGTACGCTGGAAGGCGCACCTGGACTGGTGGATGAAGGCCTCGCAAATGGCGGTGGCTAGCGACGGGGAGTCGGTGTACATTGTCTGCTCCTCGGCCATGAACGCGCCGGAGGGCCAGACCACCTACGGCGGGGAACTGCGCCGCCCGCTGCTCTGGCGCGTGGACGCGGCTACCGGGGCCAAGCGCCTCTATTCCCGCGAGCAGAACGCCCAGCCGATGTTCGGCGAGTACTCGAAGGAAGCCCGCATAGTCACGGACGTGGCCGTGCGCGAGGGCAAAGTGTACCTGACTGCGCCGGCCCAGGGGCGGATCTTCGTGGCGGACGCCCAAAGCGGCGAGCAAGTGGCGGTGTGGGACTTGCCCGAGGCGTCGGGCATCGCTTTCGACGCCCAGGGTCGAACCTTGGTAGGCCGAGGCGAGCGTATCGTCGCCGTCAACCAGATCGGGGAGGAAACCGCCCTCGTAGCCCAGGCTGGCGGGCAGGTCTGGGACATCGAGGCCTTGCCCGGCGGCGGCTTCGTGACTAGTGTCGGTGCTCCTAGGCATCAGGTAGTGTACTTCGATGCCCAGGGCAAGGAGAGTCGGGCGCTGGGGAAGAGGGGTGGCCGCCCCCTGTGCGGGAAGATGCAACCCGAAAACTTCCTCGAGCCGGTCGGCCTCTGCGTCACTCGCAACGGGCGTGTGTTCGTCGCCGAGAACACCTCCCCCCGCCGCTTCACTCGCTGGTCGCCCGACGGCCGGCTAGAAAGGCAGTTCCACGGGCCGTATTACTACAGCGGGATGTTCGGTATTGACGAGGAGAATCCGGACTTCGTCTACGGCGATACTCACGGAGACATTATTCGCTACAAAGTTGATTACGCCACCGGCAAATGGGACGTGGACGCCTACTGGATCGGCGTGTACAACCCCACTGACCACAGCCATCAGCAGGGAGCGGCGCCGCCGAAGTGGTGGCCCCGGATTCGTCATCATGACGGCAAGATCTGGTGGTGCAGCGGCTCTGGGGGCATCGTGGAACTCAACGAGGACAACTTCCGCCATCTCGCTGCCGTGTGGGGCGGCTGGGTCGAGCGCACCGAGAACGGCAACTATCGTCCCGTCCTGCACACCA
>CALFVE010000198.1 GCA_937928475.1 uncultured bacterium
TGTACGGTATGCGCATCAGGTAGGTCTCCTCAAGAAATCGCCGGTCACAAGTCCAAAGTCGGAAGCCGGCGGCCGGCCTGCCCCCGAGCCCGTTCCGAAACGGATAGGAGAGCGCAGCACTGTCAGCCCCGGCGCTGCCTGGACGCCGCGCTGCCGGCGCCTCATTCCCGGCCCCTATCCGAAACGCAGAGGGGAGCCAGGCGCTACCGCCGTTCCCCCGCCGTTCGGCTGCCGTTCCGCCACCCTCCCGCTGCCGTTCAGCCGTCGTTCCGCCGTCGTTCCGCTGCCTTCATCAACAGTTCTGCTCTCCGCAGGTCCTCCGGGCCGTCAATGTCCACAGATTCCAGCGGATCCATCACCAGCGCGCGCACGTCCCCGCCCAGGCGGTTGCCGTAGGTCTCCAGCACCTCGCGGCGGAAGATGTGCAGCGCGCCGTTCTCGGAGTACTTGGGGCGCGCCTGCTGAGAGAAGAGGCGCTCCCCGTACTTGTATTCGGGTAGCCACTCGCCGCGCTCGCCGATCTCCCCCTGCAGATGCGAGTTCTGAATCGGCGCAACGCCCAGGACGCAGTCGCAGCCGGTCTCCGCGAGCAAACGCAGGCCCCGGTCAATCACTGCCGCCCCGCGCAGCGGCGCGGTGGGCTGCAGCAGCACCACCACCTCGGGTACATAGCCTTCCCACTCGCGCAGGTACTCCAGGGCATGGACCAGCACCGGCTCGGTGTGCGTGGTGTCTTGGGCCAGTTCCGGCGGGCGGGGGATCACCTCCGCCCCGGCCTCCTGGGCCACCTGCGCGATCTCGGCGTCCTCAGTGGAGACCACCACCCGACCAACCAGTCGCGCCTGCCGGGCAGCCTCGATGGTCCACACCACCAAGGGCTTCCCCGCCAGCGGCGCCAGGTTCTTGCGCGGAATGCCCTTGGACCCGCCGCGAGCGGGGATGAGAGCGAGGGTTGACGAGACGCTTGCATCGCACATGGGGCTGTTCCGGGTATCGCCTGTTCTTCTGGTTCCCGTGCCTTCCCTCACGGCCGACGGAAGGGGCGGGGCATCCTCCAGACCCCCCACCCGGCCTGCTTCGCTGCGCTTCGCAGGCCACCCTCCCCCGCAAGGCGGGAGAGGGTAGGGACAGGAGCTGCGCGCACCGGTTCACATTCCAGTGGCGGGAAGAGGGCGCGGCCCTGAGTCTTTCGCTCCTGCCGGCGCGGCGAAATCCCGCCCTAACACTGTTGCCCCCAGGAACTGCGGGCAACTGCGGCTATCTCCGCGACTACCGCCTCAGTGTTGTAGAGGACTTGATCGTTCGGGAAGCGCAGGATGCGAAGCCCTCCGCTTGCCAGAAATCGGTCGCGCTCCGCGTCCCGCTCTCGTTGCTGCTCGTGCACCTCCCCGTCAACCTCCACCACTAGCCGCGCCTCGTGGCAATAGAAATCCACGATGAACGGGCCGAGCCGCTGTTGCCGGCGAAAATGCAGGCCACCGAGGCGGTGATGTCGCAGGCGCTCCCAAAGGCACTTCTCCGCAGCCGTCATCGCTCGCCGCATAGCCCGGGCCTGCTCCGCGAGGGCGCGGCGCTGCTCCGCCCTGGGTTGAGGGTAACGCGGCATCTGACGCCTCCGCCTGGCTCACCGCTACCTCCGCCTACCGCCTGACTCACCGGAGCCAGGGATTCAGCGACTGAGGTCCCCTGCTTCTCGAGGCGCGGTTACCGCCATCAGCCCCCGACCCTCTCCCGCCTTGCGGGGGAGGGTGGCCTGACGAGCGCAGCGAGTCAGGCCGGGTGGGGGCCAGCGCACCCTCCTACCCCGGCACGAAGTAAAACACAATCGCCAGCACCACGTACACCGCGACTAGTTGCAGGCCCTCGAACCAGTTTGACTCCCCGTCCAGCGACACCACCGACAGCGCCAGCACCGCCAGACCGATCCCTACCACCTCGAAGGCGTTGAACACCAGCGACATCGGCTGGCCCAGCAGGAAGGACAGGAACACCAGGATGGGCGCCACGAACAGCGCAATCTGCGTGCTGGAGGCAGTGCAGACGCTGACCGCCAGGTCCATCTTATCCTTGCGGGCCATGATCACCGCCGTGGAATGCTCGGCGGCGTTGCCGATGACCGCCACCACAATCACCCCCACGAAAAACTCGCTCATCCCCAGCGCCGTCGTGGCTCCGTGGATAGAGCCGACCAGGAGTTCCGCCTCCACGGCCGTGAGCGCCGTAGCGCCCAGCAGCAGCCAGACCGCCCCGGCCTTGCTGAGCAGCGCTAGGGGACGAAGCGGCTCCTCGGCCAGCAGTTCGTGATGCGTCTTCAGCGAAAAGACCAGGCTGGCCAGGTAGGTCGCCATCAACACCACGGCCACCAGCAGGCTCAGGTTCTCCACCAGCGGTCCCCGCGCTTCCAGCGAACCGTAGACGGTCAAGTCGAAGACCGCCGGCATCACCAGCGCCACCACCGCCAGGAAGAGCATAGCGGCGTTGGCCCCGGCATGCACGCGGTCGAAGCGCTGGCGCTTGCGTCCCCAGCCGCCGGCGAACATGGCTAGGCCCAGCACCAGCAGGATGTTGCCGATGATGCTGCCGCTCAGGGAGGCCTTGACCACCTCGTGCAGGCCGGCACGCAGAGCGAAGAAGGCAATGATCAGTTCGGTGGCGTTGCCGAAGCTGGCGTTGAGCAGACCCCCGACAGCGGGCCCGGTGTAGGTCGCCAGTTCCTCCGTGGCCAGACCAATCAGTCCGGCCAGGGGGACAATCGCCAGCGCCGCAGTGACGAAGATCCACGTATGAGGCGCATGAACCACCGTCAACGCCCCACTCACCGGGAGAAACAGCAGCAGCCAGTTGAGGTGGCTGGCCTTGAGGAAGGCGAAGGTGCGCGGCGGCTCTGCCCTGCGCTCGCCGATGTCAGAGGGACTCATGCTCCAACTCCGCCGTCACAGAGCCACGGCCTCCCGCCGCACACGATCGCGGATGCGCTCCTGGAGGCCGTCGGTCGTGACCACGTCAACGGAACAACCCAGGAGATCCTCCAGGTCCATGAACAGGCCGCCCAGGTCCAGCAGGCTGCGCCCTGGTTCCAGGTCTACCAGGAAGTCCACGGCGCTCTTTTCGTCCGCCTCGCCGCGAGCCACGGAGCCGAAGACGCGGACGTTGCTCGCCCCGCGCCGTGCGGCCAGCGCAATGATCCGCTCGCGGTTGGCCTTGATCTTCTCGTACAGGTCCATCCCTACAGTCTCCTCACTTCCAACCCTGGACTGGGATCCAGTCTGATGAGCCGCTCGGCGCCGGCTTCCAGAAGGCGCTGGCCCATCCATTCGGGGTCCTCGTGCAGGGCAATGATGGTGCCGCCGCGGCCGGCCCCGCTTAGTTTCGCCCCCAGCGCCCCCGCCTGCCGTGCCGCCTCGATCAGCCGCTCGTTAGCCTCCCCTAGCCCGATCAGGTCCCGCACGATCTCGCAATTCTCGTTCATCAGCTCCCCTAGCCACTCCCAGTCCCCGTCCAGCAGCGCCCGCTTGCCCAGCCGGCCCAACTCGCCGAGCCGCTCGAAGCCCGCCCGCCGGCGGGGATCGCCTTGCTCCCAGGCCTGTCGGGGCTGAGCGTGGAATTCTCCGCTGTGCCGCTGGATGCCGGTGTTTGCCAGCACAAAGGGCAGCCCCGGGACCTGACCGGCCAGCGGTTCCACGGTGGCGTAGGGCGCCTGGGGGCCAGACCCATGATTCTCCTTGCCGCGTAGGTCTACGCAGTTGAGCCCTCCGAAGGCAATCATGTACTGGTCCTGGTAACCGCAGGTGACGCCCAGTTCCTGCCGCTCAATAACCCGCGCGAGTTCGGCCAGGGCATAGCGGTTCAGGTTGATGCCGAGGTGCTCCAGCACGCCCGCCAGGATACACATGAGAATGGCGGTAGAGCCGGCGCAGCCCGCCTGCAAGGGGATATTACTCCCCGCGCGGACATGGAAGGTGGCCTGGGGGTCGAGCCGGCCTTCCCGGGCGAACTCGGACTTGCGCAGGTAGCGCCAGACGGCCTTGCCCACGTCGAGAAAGTGCAGGTCGGGCCGGTACGCTAGGTCGCTCTCCCGCTCAATGACCTGGAAGTGCCCGTAGATGTCAAAGATCAGACGCGGACTGGGGGAGACGACGGCCTCGGCGCGCTCCCCGATAGTGCAGGAGACGACGGTGCCGCCGTACATGTCCGAGGGGTTGCCGATGATGCCGCCACGCCCGGGGGCGGTGACGTGAACCATGCCGCGCCTCCCTGCGATCAGAGTCAGGCCTCCACTCGCGAGTATAGGTGGGCATTTCCGGCCCTGTCAAGCCGGAGCACCGGAGCGCGCTCCAATCACCCGAGCGAGCGGTGCAAACCGACGGGATGCAAGAGTATTGTGAAACAATTCACAAACTCCTTGACACCGGCGCTGGCTTCGCCCTAAGATATCGAGGCATGGCCCGGTAACGCCCTGGGCGGTAGACAGCTGGTTCAAGCTCTGTAGCGCCTCATGCACGAACACGGCCTCTGCGACTCCCTTCTGGCTCTCATAAGAGAGCGTTTTCCACGAGTCCCCGCGGGCGCGCGGCTGCGGGCGCGGCTGCGGGCCTCTGAGATTTCCGGACTGACCGCCCCGGCTCTCCAGCAGGCTCTGGATCATGCCCACGAATGCCACCATTGCCCGCCTTGCGAGGTCGAGTTGCGCTGCGACGGACTGCTGGGGCGCTGCCGGCCCTGCGGGCAAGTTGTAGAAGTAACGCCGGAGTTGCGATGCGCCGAGTGCGGCTCACCGCAGGTGAGCCTCTGCGGCGGGGGCACCCTGTTAGTCGAGGAACTCAGCCTTATACCTCCGCAGGCGCCAGCGCCGGCGGTTGAGCATGGCTAGAAACACTGCCGCTCCGGTCGCTGCCGCCGCGCGCCGGAGGATTACCGTGGAGGGGATCGTCCAGGGCGTGGGCTTCCGCCCCTTCCTGCACCGCTTGGCGGAGGACCTTCGCCTGAGCGGGAGCGTCTTCAACTTCACTGGCGGTGTGCAGGTGGAGGTAGAGGGCCCCCCGGAGGCGGTGGAGACCTTCTGCCGACGGCTACTCGAGGAGGCTCCGCCGCTTGCGGTGATCGAGAAGGTCAGCCTGGCCAGTCTCCCGCCGCAGGGGAGCGACGCCTTTGTCATCGTTCCCAGCCGCGAAGACCAGAGCGGGCCGATCTTTGTCTCGCCCGACGTAGCCACCTGCGCTGACTGTCGGCGCGAACTGGCCGATCCGGACGATCGCCGCTATCGGCATCCTTTCATCAACTGTACCAACTGCGGGCCGCGCTTCACCATCGTGCGCACAGTGCCCTATGACCGCCCGAATACCTCGATGGCGGTCTTTCCCATGTGCGCGCGGTGCCGGGCGGAGTACGAGGACCTTGACAACCGCCGCTACCATGCCCAACCGGTGGCCTGTCCGGAGTGCGGGCCGAAACTAAGGCTGGTGCCCGGCCGCGCGGGGGCCGCACTAGCGCCGGCAGAGGGGGTAGAAGGCGAGGGGGCGCTCCGCGTGGCCCAGGACCTCCTTCGCCAGGGGAGAATTGTGGCGGTCAAGGGGCTGGGCGGGTTCCACCTCGCCTGCGACGCCACTAGCGAGGAGGCCGTGCGACTGCTCCGCGCTCGCAAGGGCCGCCAGGAAAAGCCCTTCGCGGTGATGGTGAATTCCCTGGAGACGGCGGAGAGCCTGGTCGAACTGGACGACCCCTCGCGCCGCCTGCTTACCGGGCCGCGAGCGCCCATCGTGCTGGCCGCCAAACGCGAGCCGGAGGGCCTGGCGCCGAGCGTCGCGCCGGAGAGCGCCGACTACGGCCTGATGCTTCCCTACACGCCGCTGCATCTGCTCCTCTTCGAGGGGCTGGGGCTTCCCGCCTTGGTGATGACCAGCGGCAACCTGAGCGAGGAGCCGCTCTGCACGGACAACCAGGAGGCCCACCAGCGCCTGGGCGAGATTGCCGAGGCTTTTCTGGAGCATGATCGAGAGATCGCGACCGGCTGCGACGATTCGGTGGTGCGCGCTAGCCGACGCGGCCCGATTCTGATGCGCCGCTCGCGGGGATATGCCCCCCTGCCCGCGACCCTGGCCGAGCCGGCGCCTCCGATCCTCGCCGTGGGCGGCCACTACAAGAACACCTTCTGCCTGACTACCGGCAAGTACGCCTTCCTCAGCCAGCATATCGGCGACCTGGCCAACGCCGACAATCTGGCCTACTTCGAGCGCTGCGTGCAGCATCTGGAGGCGGTCTGGCAGACCCACCCGCAGGCTCTGGCCTGCGACCTGCACCCGGATTACCTCTCCACCCGCTATGCGCAGGCCCGCGCCCGGGCGGAGGGGCTGCCCTTGTTCCCGGTGCAGCACCACTGGGCGCATCTGGTCTCAGTCCTGGCAGACAACCACGAGTCCGGCCCGGCCGTCGGTATCATCTGCGACGGCACCGGCTACGGGGAGGACGGCACCTCCTGGGGCTGCGAGATTCTCATTGGGAACGCCCGGGGCTGCCGGCGCTGGGGGCACCTGCGCAACGTGCCTCTGCCCGGCGGGGAGCGCGCCATTCGGGAGCCCTGGCGGATGGCGGCAGTTTACTTGCGCGAGGCCTTCGGCCTAGGCTTCCCGGACGAATTGGGAGACCTGGATTTCTGCCGCCGCCTGCCGCGGGATAAGTGGGCGGTGCTGGAGCAGATGATTGAGAAGGGCGTGAACACGCCGCCGGCCTCCTCGGCGGGGCGACTGTTTGACGCCGTGGCGGTGCTGCTGGGGGTAGCCTGGGAGTCGGCCTACGAGGGGCAGCCGGCGATGGCGCTGGAAGCAGTCGCGAGTCGTGAATTGCGACTCGCGAGCGGAGCGTCGGCAGGTGGGAGGCGAGAGGCAAGAGGCGAGTACCGATGGGAACTCGTCGAGGAGGACGGCATGGTCATCGCCGATGTGCGCCCGACTATCAGGGGGATCGTGGAGGATATCCGGAACGGGCGGCCGGCTAGGGAGATCGCGGACCGGTTCCATGAGACCTTCGCGCGGATGATGACGGAGATGGCGGCGCGGGCGGCAGAAGAAAGCGGGCTGAGGACGGTGGCGCTCTCGGGGGGAACGTTCCAGAATCGCATTTTGCTGGAAAGGTGCTGTCACCTCCTGGAGTCTAGAGGGCTGCGGCCACTGTATCACCGGAACGTGCCCCCCAACGATGGGGGAATCGCTCTGGGGCAAGCGCTGGTGGCGGCCGCCAGGCTGTAGAGAAAAACCGGGGTAGGCCTGCCGCGCCTGGGGCAGCCGCCGAAGCGTTACGGAGGGCAAGAGGCAGGCCGGTTTCAGGCCGGGCTGCGCCTGGCCTTCAGCCGGCCCCTCCGAAGAGCGAGCGGAGTTGAGCGTGATGTGCGTAGCCGTGCCCGCCAAAGTCGTTGAAATAGAGGGAACCCGGGCCACCGTCGCGGTGGGTGGAGCCAGATTGCGCGCCCGGCTGGACTTGGTGCCGGAGACCCGAATCGGTGACTATGTCCTGGTGCACGCCGGCTTTGCTCTCCAGGTGATGGACGCCGACGAAGCCGAGGAGACCCTGGCACTGCTGCGGGAGGCGCGGCAACTTGCCTGAGACCCTTCGGCTCCGTGAGCAGGTCAATCGGCTGGCGCGCGAAATCCGCAAGTTGGCGCGCCAGCCCCTGCAGTTCATGGAGGTCTGCGGCACTCACTCGCACGCCGTGGGGCGCTTTGGCCTCAAGCAGTTGCTGCCCGAGACGATAACGCTGCTTTCCGGCCCCGGCTGCCCGGTGTGTGTCACGCCAACCGCCGAGATTGACTGGGCGCTGGAGTTGGCTGACCGGGAAGACACCGTGGTTACCACCTTCGGGGACATGATGCGCGTCCCCGGCTCGCGGCAGAGCCTCGCCGACTTACGGGCTGGCGGCGCCCAAGTGCAAGTTGTCTACTCGCCGATGCAGGCGTTGGAGGTGGCCGAGGCCCATCCCAACCGGGAGGTCGTCTTCATCGCCGTCGGTTTTGAGACCACGGCCCCTACCGTCGCCGTTACTGTCAAGACAGCCGCCGAACGCGGCCTAGCGAACTTTTCCATCCTGTGCTGCCACAAACTGATCCCCCCAGCCATGCACGCGCTGCTGAGCAGCGGTGAGGTCAAACTAGACGGCTTTCTCTGCCCGGGGCACGTCAGCACGGTCATCGGCCTAGCGCCGTACGAGGAGATCATCCGGGCCTACCGCGTGCCGTGCGTGATTGCCGGTTTTGAGGCCCACGACATCATGAAGGGCCTGCGGGCGCTGGTGGCCCAGACCGTCGAGGGTCGAGCGGAGGTGGAAAACGAGTATGCGCGCACCGTCCGACCCGAGGGGAATCCGGCCGCCCGCGCCGCGGTAGCGGAGGTCTTCGAGGTCTGCGACGCCACCTGGCGCGGCCTAGGACTGCTCCCCGCAAGCGGACTGAGGTTGCGGGAGGAGTACGCGCAGTTCGACGCGGCGCGGCGCTTCGGCTTGCGGCCTGGCGACGCGCAGGAGCATCCCCTCTGCCACTGCGGGGAGATCTTGCGCGGGGTGACTCGGCCCACCGAGTGTCCGGCCTTCGGCGCGGCGTGCACACCCGAGCGCCCCCTGGGGCCGTGTATGGTCTCCTCGGAGGGAGCCTGTGCCGCAGCCTATAGGTACGACAGAGGGCAGAAGGCGGCGCTTGCTAGTTGGTAGTTGGTAGTTGGTAGTTGGTGGTTGGTAGTTGGTGGTTGGTGGTTGGTGGTTGGTGGTTGGTGGTGCGGAGGTCAGCGGGTTTGCGCTTTAGGGCGAGGGCTGGGCGCTCGCCACGTAGTCGCCGTGTCTGGCTTGTTTCTAATGCGAGGCGAGGGGTCGGGGTGAGGTGTGCGGGCCAGATGCCCGCACCGTACGCGGCTCAAGGGCTCTTATGGGCGAGGCTTTCATCCAACTGGCCCACGGGGGAGGCGGCATGCAGATGCACCGCCTCATCGGGGAGGAACTGCTCCCCGCCTGCGACGAGCAATACGGCCGCGGAGGAGAAGACGCGGCGGTACTGCCCGGCGCCGGCCGCCTGGCGCTCAGCACCGACACTTTTGTGGTGCGCCCGGCCGTCTTTCCGGGTGGGGATATCGGCAAACTGGCAGTGTGCGGCACGGTCAATGACCTCGCCATGCGCGGCGCCCGGCCGGTCTATCTGACCCTGGGGCTGGTGGTCGAGGAAGGCACGCCACTCGACCTGCTGCGCACGGTGATGCGCTCGGTGCGCGAGACCTGTGCGGAAGCAGGTTTAGCCTTGGTAGCCGGGGACTTTAAGGTGGTGGAGGCAGGCAGCGGCGACGGCATCTACGCCAACACCGCCGGCGTGGGCTTCCTGGAATCGGAGAACCCGCCTTCCCTGCATCGAGCGGAGCCGGGCGATGTGGTCCTGCTCAATGGGCCGTTGGGACAGCACGGCCTGGCGGTGCTGGCAGCGCGGGGTGAGTTGGAACTGATGATGTCGGTGGAAAGCGACTGCGCGCCGCTGCACGGGCTGGCGCAGACGATTCTGGAGGCGGGTGACGAGGCCGTGCACGTTCTGCACGACCCCACCCGTGGCGGTCTGGCCGCGGCACTCAACGAAATCGCCTTGGCTTCGGGCGTGAGCCTGGAGATCGAGGAAGCCTGCTTGCCGCGCGACCCGGCGGTCGAAGGCGGCTGCGAAGTGCTGGGGCTGGACCCACTGCAAGTGGCCAACGAGGGCAAGGTAATGGTCATCGTCGCGCCGAAGGCGGCTGACGCCGTCCTAACCGCGATGCGCGCCCATCCGCTGGGCGTGCACAGCGCCCGCATCGGACACATCCTCGAAGGGCCGGAGAGGCGCGTCACGATGAAGACCTTCCTCGGCACACGCCGGATCATTGACCTGCCCAGCGGCGAGTTGCTGCCCAGGATTTGCTGAGGGGAGGTCCAAGCCCAAGCGCAGAAGAGAGGGTGGACATTGCCTCGCTGACCTCGGCAAAGTCTACCCTTACAGGTGCGGCTGTGCTGTGGTCGGGCCCCGATTCCGCCGCCGTTCTGCTGTCGTTCAGCCGTCGTTGGGCTGCCGTTCTGCTGCCGTTGGGCTGTCGTTCTGCTGCCGTTCTGCTGCCGTTCAGCCTGTCGTTCCCTGGGAGGTCTTGCGCATGACCGTAAGAGTGATAGACAAACAAGGCGTGAGGAGACTGGTGGAAAACCTCCAACAGGAAGCCAAGGTAGTCGCTCCTCACCGCCGGGAAGGAGAGAATCAGTGGGCCTTTCAGGAGGTCACGGACCCCGACCAGATCTGTCTGGAGTACGTGACCACCTGCCTGCCGCCCAAGGAGTTCGCCTTTCCTACCCGGGAGACGCTCGTCCGCTACCGATTGGGCGACCCCTTTGCAGCCGAGGCCGTCATCCAGGCCGAGCCGATAGTGCTATTCGGGGTACATCCTTGCGACATCTACGGGCTGCAATGCCTGGATATCGCCTATTGCGATGAGCACTGCGACCCCAACTGGGTGGCCCGGCGCGCGCAGATGCGCATCGTGGGCGTGGATTGCATCCCCGATGAGTGGTGCTTCTGCGCCGCCATGGGCACGGCCACGGTGGACTCCGGCTTCGACCTGTTCCTCAACGCGCTGGGGGACGGCGCCTACCTGGTGGAAGTCGGCACGGAGGCCGGAGAGAAGATGCTCGCTGGGCTGGAGTTGCGCGAGGCCACTGCCGCCGAGATCGCCGCGGTGAAAAAGCGCCTCACCCAGCGCATCAAGCGGGAGCGGCAGATTGAGGAAGACACCCGCAATCTCCCTCTGCGCTTCACCGGCAAGGCGCAGAGCCCGGTGTGGGAGAAGCACGCCGAGCGCTGCTACTCCTGTGGCACCTGTGTCCTAGTTTGCCCCACCTGCATCTGCTTCGACGTGGTGGACGAGGTCTCTCTCGATCTTCAGGAAGGTACCCGCGACCGGGTCTGGGACGGCTGCATGTTGGAGGACTTCGCGGTCGTCGCCTCCGGGGAGAACTTCCGCGAGGAGCGCTTCCAGCGCCTGCGCCACCGGCATTTCCGCAAGTACGCCTACCTTTTCACCAAGTACGGACGCCCCTACTGCTGCGGCTGCGGCCGCTGCGTGCGCCAGTGCCTGGTGCACATTGACCCGGTGGCGATCCTCAACGATCTCATCGCCGAGTCCAAGGGAGGTGCCACCCGTGGCGCTTGAACTCTGCCAGTGCGAAAGAGAATCCGACCTTTACGTCCCCCGCCCGACCCGGGTCACGCGGGTGAAGCCCCAGACGACGCTGGAAACAATGATCACCCTTCAGTTCCTGGACGGCGCTGACCTGGGCCACCGTCCCGGGCAGTTTGTGCAGGTCTTTATCCCCGCTATCGGGGAGGCGCCCATCTCCATCTGCTCCGCGCCCAACCCAGAGAACACCTTCGACCTGTGCGTCCGTAAACTGGGAGACGTCACCAGCGCCATCCACCGGCTCCAAGGCGGCGAGGTGATCGGCATTCGCGGCCCCTTCGGCAACGGCTTCGACATGGAAGCGCTCCAGGGCCATGACCTGCTCATCGTGGGCGGCGGCATCGGTCTGGTACCCCTGCGCGGAGTGATCCAGTACGTGGCCCAGCATCGGGAAGACTACGGCGAGGTTACCATTCTCTACGGCTTCAAGACCCCGGCCGAGCAGCTGTTCCGCGATGAACTGGATTCCTGGGTCACCGAGGGGCAAATGGACCTGCGCCTGACCGTAGACCGCCCTCACCCGGACTGGAGCGGCCACGTGGGAGTCATCACGACTCTATTCCCCGATCTGAAGCTCAATCCCCAGCGCACCAAAGCCCTGGTGGTAGGGCCGCCCATCATGTACCAGTTTGTCATCACCGAGTGCCGCCTCAAGGGCCTGGCCGACGACAACATCATTCTCTCCCTGGAGCGGCGGATGCGCTGTGGCGTGGGCAAGTGCGGGCACTGCCAGATTAACAACAAGTATGTTTGCATGGATGGCCCCGTCTTCACCTTCAGTGAAGTGAAGCACATGTGGGAGGCGATCTAGTTGAAACCGCGCGTGGCCGTTTTCTCTTTCACCAGTTGCGAAGGGTGCAGCCTCGCCATCCTGGAGTGCGAGAACGAACTGCTAGACGTCATCAATCTGGTGGACTTCGTGCGCTGGCGTGAGGCCATGACCGAGACCAGCGACGAGATTGACATCGCCTTCGTGGACGGGTCTATCTCCACCCACGAGGATGTGCGCAAACTCCAGGAGATCCGCGAGATGAGCAAAATGCTCATCGCCCTGGGCGCCTGTGCCCACACCACCTGCATCACCGGCCTCAAGAACCGCTTCGGGATGAGCCAGGTCAAGGAGATCGTCTACGGACCCGACGGCGCCCAGTTTGACACCATTCCCGCGCGGCCTCTGCGGGCTGTGGTGCCGGTAGACTTCGAACTGCCCGGCTGCCCCATTGACCGGGGGGAATTCTTGCGCTGCGTGCGAGACCTAGCGCTGGGCAAGAAGCCGAAACTGCCCAACTACCCGGTTTGTGTCGAGTGCAAGCGCAAGGGCAACGTGTGCGTGTTTTTCAAGGGGATGAAGTGCATGGGCCCGGTAGCGCGGGCCGGCTGCGGGGCACTTTGTCCCAGTTTCGGCGACTACTGCGAGGCCTGCCGCGGCTTTGTGGACAATCCCAATGAGGAGTCGCACAAGGAGACCTTGACCGAGCACGGCCTGACCGTGCAGGAGGTCATGAACTACTTCACGCTCTTCAACGCGTATGATGAGAGCCAGATATAGTGGTGAGGGGTGAGCCGCGAGTTCCAGACAGCGCGCCCTCTGGGTTGTGTTCAGGAGCAGTGGCGCAGACCTCTCTCCTGCGGCAGAATGCAGCTACACGCCGCGCCGTGGGCTGGAGGCGGCCGGCTCCCTTCTCCTCCCAGGAGAGGGGTGGGGGTGAGACCGGCCCGGAGAGAGCCGAGCGCCCGGCCGCCCGCCGGCAACAGCCTGAACGGTTCGGATTTCAGTTAATGGAGGCGTTTCTTCCCGTCGCCGCGCGCGACTCGCATCTCGCGATTCGCCGTCCATACCGGCAACTGAGGTATCACAGATGAATACCGGCAAAATCGAGGTTCACGAAGTCACCCGCGTCGAGGGCCATGGCAACATCATCCTCAATGTAAAAGAGGGCAAGATCGAGGAACTGCGCCTGGAGATCACCGAATCGCCGCGCTTCTTCGAGGCCATGCTCATCGGGCGCAAGTGGTATGAGGCCACCCACCTAACCTGCCGCATCTGCGGCATCTGCTCCATCGGCCACAGTTCGGCCTCCATCAACGCCCTGGAGAACGGCCTGGGGATTGTGCCCTCGGAGCAGACCATGAGACTCCGGCGCGTGATCCACGCCGGCGAGACGCTGCAGAGCCACGTGCTGCACGTGTACTTCCTGGCCGCGCCGGACCTGCTGGGCGTCCCCAGCGTCTTCCCGCTGGTCTCAACACATGGCGAGGTGGTCAAGCGCGCGCTGCGGCTCAAGCGCCTGGCCAACGACATGTGTTGCGACATCGTGGGGCGGCACATTCACGCCTGCTCCTTCCGGGTCAAGGGCTTCCCCAAACTGCCGACCAAGGAGACCCTGGCCGCCCTGCGCGACCGGCTGGTGGCCGCGATCCCCGATCTGCAGGCGACGGTGGAACTGATTGCCTCGCTGCAACTGCCGCACTTCGAGCGAGAGACCGAGTACCTGGCGCTGTACCACCCCGACGAGTACGCCATGTATACGGGGCAGGTGATCCGCTCCACCCGGGGCACGGAGACGCCGCTGTACGATTACAAGCACAAGATTCAGGAATATGTGGTGCCGCACTCGCACGCTAAGCACGCGGAGAGCGAGTTCGGCGCCTACATGGTCGGCGCCCTGGCCCGCTTCAACAACAACCATGAACAATTGCGGCCTGAGGCGCAGGAGGCGGCCGAGACCATGGGCCTGCAGCCTATCTGCTACAACCCCTTCATGAACAATGTGGCCCAGATCGTGGAATGCGTACACTGCGCCCTAGTGGCGCTGGACGAACTCAATGCCTTGCTGGACATGGACCTGCAGGAGGAGGATCTGACCGTGCCGGTCAAGGCCTGCCGCTGCGTGGGCGCTTCCGAGGTCCCCCGAGGGACGCTGTACCACGAGTACAACCTGGACAGCGAGGGCTTCATCACCAGCGCCAATCTGATCATCCCTACGGCCCAGAACCTGAACAATCTGGAGCACGACATGCACAGGCTGGTGCCGCAAATCCTTGACCAGGAGCCGGACGACATCCGGCAGACTCTGGAGATGCTGGTGCGGGCCTATGACCCCTGCATCTCCTGTGCCACCCATTTGCTTGAGGTGAAGTTCGTGTGAGCGCCGGCGCGGAAGGGCGTCGCCCCACTGTGGTCCTGGGCGTAGGCAACGAACTGATGCGCGACGACGGCGTAGGCACTGTGGTGGCGCGTCGGCTGGAGGAGGAGAACCTGGGGGCGGATGTCGAAATCATCCCCGGCGCCGTGGGCGGGCTGGACCTGGTCTTTGACCTGGAGGGCCGCGAGCGGGCCATCATCGTGGATGCGGCGCGGATGGGGCTGTCTCCCGGGGAGGTCCGAGTCATTCGCCGGGAGGAGATCGAGGACCGGCTTCTGCCCCTGGCTTCGTTGCACGAGATCGGCCTGCACGATGTCCTGGAACTGGCCGAACTGACCGGGGCCAGTCCCGAGGTGGTAGTAGTAGCCGTGGAGCCGGTGGAGGTGCTCCCCGGCCTGGGGCTATCGCCAGCGGTGCAGGCGGCAGTGCCGGAGATGATCCGATTGGTGAAATGCCTGGTCGCAGAGGAAGTGGGCAGCGGCATCAGTCCCCGGAGCGAGGCTGGCGAAAGTAAGGGAGGCCAAGACGATGGCAACCGAGAGTAAGCGAATTCTGGTGGTGGACGATGATCCCGATATCGTGGAATCACTCAAAATGGTGTTGGAGAGCGCGGACTACGACGTAGACACGGCAGGGAGCGCGCAGGAGGCCTTCGCCCGGATTCAGGCCAACCCGCCGGCGCTCATCTTGCTGGACATCATGATGCCCGACGGCACCGAGGGCTTTCATTTCGTCTGGCGCCTGCGCAACGAGTACCCGGAACCCGCTTGCAACATACCGATTCTGGTGCTCACGGCGATCCATTCCACGACGCAACTGCGTTTCTATCCCGACCAGACTGACGGCGAGTATGGCCCGGGCGAGTTCTTGCCGGTGCAGGGGTTTCTGGACAAGCCCGTGGAACCCAGCGGCCTCCTGCGCAAGATAAGTGAGGTGCTGGGCCCCGGGGAGTAGCAGGCGGGCAGGGCCGGGATCGTCCCTCTGGGGGTCGGATAGGCGGGCCGCCGCGCGGTCGGCGCCTGGGCGTCCGGCCCCTGTGCGCCGAGGGCGAGGGCCTCCTGCCGATCCCAGGCATGGCCCCAGTCGGCAAGGTGGCTCGCGGGGAGAGCCTAGAGGTAGCACAGGTGCAAGTGGCCCAACGCGAGTTAACCGAGCGGCTGCCGTGGCTGTGTAGCCTGCGCTGGCTGGCGGCGGCGGGCATCGTCTCGCTGACCCTGGGCTCCGCCTACCTGCTCCATTTCCCCCTCCCGGTGGTGCCCTTGCTGGTCATCGGGGCGGTGGTGGCCGGCTACAATTTGCTGCTCTACGCCTGGATCATCGCCTTGCGCCAGCCCACCGGCCTGGTTCCTTTGCGTCTGGGCACGGCGCTGGCCCACCTGCAGATCGTGCTGGACCTGGTGGCCCTCACCGGGGTCATCCACTTCACCGGCGGCATTGAGAGCCCCCTCGGCGGCTACCTCGTCTTTCACATGGTCATCGCCAGCACGCTGCTGCAACCGCTGGCAGCCGTGGGCCAGGCGCTGCTCGCTTCGGCGCTTTACGGTGCCCTGATCTTCCTGGAGGCCACCGGCAGGCTCCCCCACTATTCGCTGGGCTTCGCGCCCCCTGACTTCTACCGCGACTTTGCGGTGGTGTGGCCGACCCTGGCGCTGCTCTCCGTACTCTACGGCTCCATCTATCTGGCCACCAGCATCGTGCAGCGCCTGCGCCAACGGGAGCGTGAGTTATCCGATCTCACCGAGGCGATGGAGCGGGAGAAGGCCCGCACCGAGACCGCCTACGAGCAGACCCAGGCGGCCCAACTCATGCAGTTGCGGTATATGTATCGCGTCTCCCACGAACTGCGCCGCCCGCTCTCCGCGGCAGCCTCCCTGCTCAAAGTCATCCTGGACGGCCTGGTTCAGGAGCAGCCCGACGCGCGCACCACGGACATGCTCCGCCGCGCTTACAGTCGGCTCCAGCAGGGCCTCGACCTGGTGGTGGACCTGCTGGCGCTCAGCCAAGCCCGCGAGGCTCCCTTACGCGAACCCCGGGTCTGGCTCGACCTTACGCGCTTACTGGAGCAGGCCGCCGATGAGATGACCGACTTCAGCCTGCAGCAGGGAGTCACTCTGGAGTTGGATCTGGAGCGCCATCTGGGTCCGGTCTGGGCGCAGGCTGAGGGCTTGAGCACGGTCGTGCGCAACCTCTTGGCCAACGCCATCAAGTACACGCCTCCCGGCGGTCGCGTCACCATCCGCGCCACCCAAGACGGCGCCGCCACGCACCTGGCCATCAGCGACACCGGCATCGGGATTGCCCCCGAGGACCTCCCGCGCATCTTCGAGGAGTTCTTCCGCACCCCTCAAGCCCGCGAGTATGCAGCCCCCGGCACGGGACTGGGTCTGGCTATCGTGAAGACCATCGTGGAGGCCAACGGGGGGGAAGTACGCGTCAGCAGCCGTTTGGGCGAGGGTTCCACCTTCGAGGTCATCTTGCCCCATCATTACCCGGAGATGGATTGCGAGGGGGACTAGCCGCCCTTCCCGGCCCCCGCCTCGATGGGACACACGGCCGTCGTTTCGTCGTCTTGGCACCGCTTCTCGTCCGCGAAGAAGGACGGGAACCCGCCGGGACAAACCCTCGCTGGGCGCTACGAGGCGCAGCCGGCGACCCGATCGGTCAGATCAAAGCGCCGGGCCGCCTGGGCAACCCGCCTCCGCAACTGCCTCAGGTACTCCTCCCGGACGCGGGCG
>CALFVE010000199.1 GCA_937928475.1 uncultured bacterium
ATCCACGACGATATAGTGGTCGGCTACCCCGCGCATGTATGCGGGGGTACGCAGCTGCACGTTGAGCACCTCGCCCTGCCCATCGCCGTATACCCACACACCTAGGGCCTGGGTGGCGCTCAGGTTCAACGGGGGGCTGAACACCTGGCCCCACTTCGCCCACGAGCCCTGCCGTCCGGGGAGGGAACTGACTGCCGTGATCTTCGCGCTGGCTGCACCCGCCTTCACTTGCTCGGTACTGGGCTCCAGCCGCGCGGTCACCCCACCGGCCGCCGTGTGGCTGATCACGGCATCGGGGGCGGCAAAGTCTGCCACTAGTCTGCTCTCGGCCGCGTCGTAGGCCCCCGCGCTCATCAGCGCCTGGATGCGGAGTTGCGCCGGCTGCTCGTCCCAGCGGTTGCTGACTTCCCAGCGGTCGCTCCAGCCGTCGAGACCTTCCACCTTGTGCTTCGCGTAGGCTATCGGCTGGAACCGCCGCTGCCCGCCTTCGCCGGAAATCAGGGTGAACTCGTCTCCGGGAACGCGCAGGGCTGCCTTGACGGGTTCCGGGACCTGACCCGCCAGACGCAGCGCTTCGTACTCCCGAAAGATCGGTCCCACCTCCCGGGCTAAGCCTGGGCTCTGGTAATTGTCCGGGTTGATGCCCATCAGCGACAGGCTGCTGTCGTGGGCTAGCGCCTTGCAGCACAGGTACTCAATGTCGTCGGGGAAGGTGGGCTCTCCGGCGGGGCCGGTCCACGTGCGCAGGGCCCACCAGCCCAGGTGGGTGGGGAGAAACATCCGCCGCGCGCCCTCGTTCGCCGCGCAGTGCACGTCAATGAACCGCTTGTGGCTGCGGTTGGGGTGATCCCAGGCTCCCAAGCGCGAGCGAACGTACCACAGGTGATGGTGAAAGGTGCTCATCTCCATCAGCGCCGGCTTCTTCAGCCGCCGCCAGAGTTCGAAGACGAACCGCGAGCCGTAGTGCCAGCCGTTCTCCGCGCCGCCCAGGACATCCTCGCCGTCCAGCGCGTCGAGGTAGATCATGTCGAAGCCGCACTCGTTATAGATCTCCGCCGTCTTGGCTGCGATCTCGGTGAGCAGGGTCGTCTCGGGATCGGGTGCAAACAGGCCGAAGCACTCCGCGAGACGATGTACCCGCGCCCCCGCCGGATGGGCCGCGACCCTCGTTCCCCAGGCCCCCCGCTTGCAGCCCGTGAAGGCATACGGCGGCTGGGAGGATACCCCGGTAAAGGTAATCAGTTCCTCGTCAATCTGTATGCTATTACCGTTGCGCACCGCGAAGCCCGTGACCGCCGAGACCCCCTCGGTGCTCTCGGCGACGATCACCGTGTCGGCGGCTTCGCTAAGCGGCGCGGCCAGAGTGAAGGTGCCGCTCTTCGCCAGGCGCGGATCGGGCACCGGGGTGACGTATGGGGAGTTCTTGGCAATGAAGAAGGAATAGGTGTGCAGCCCCGCCTGGATGCCGCTCGCGTGCAGCTTGTCAATCACCGCCTTGAGGCTTGCGTATCCGCGCGGGTAGGTCTGGGGATTGGGCGCAAAGTCCCCGAAGCGGAAGGAGGAGCCGCCGTGGAAGTCAATCTGCGTGAAGCCGAGACTCTGGGCGCACTTGATCCAGGCGTCCACTGTGTCCTCGGACAGGCCGCCGAAGTTGAACAGATATGAGCCCCGCGTGAGGGGCGCGTCCAGGGCCCACGGCCCTCCGAGAGGGGAATGAGGCAAATCAGGCGCAGCGCTGACTACCTCCTGCATGACCTGACGCAGCCGCTGGGGTGGGCAGGCGACGACGGCCAGGCTGGCGCCAGCCAAGCCGAAGCGCGGGTAGCAGGAGGCCTGGGTGGCAGCGACCGGGCGAGGATAGTCGGGCACCTTGGTCTTTAGGTTCAAGGCCATGCCGACCAAGGCGAGAGGCTCATCCGGCTGGGCCTTCAGCGAAGTGCGCAGATCAAAGAAGGTCAGTTCCTCGATGCTTTCGTCATTGATGGAGGCTACCTGCACCGTGAAGTAGGCGGGGAAGACCCGCAAGCGCAGGACGGCGGCGACTCCGGTGTCGCCGAACTGGAGGTCTAGCCGGGCGGTTTGTCCGGGTTTCACCACCGCCGGCGTCGCCGCTAGGGCCGTGGCAGGCACGCGCTTGCCGGCCTTCGTGAGGGAGGCCAGAGGGGACCGCACAGCGTAGTCAGTGTTGGCGCGCTTGTCCAAGAAAGCGAGGCTGTAGGCGTCGGCGGTGAGGGAGTAGCGCACGAACTCGGTCTCGATCTGAACTGCCACCGGAGAGGGCCCCTCGCCCGCCGTGCGCGATAAACTGACGGCAAGCACGATAACGGCCGCGGATATGCGCAAGAGCGTTCATCCTCCGCACTTGAGGTCCGCGGGAGCACCGCCGCGGGTCCTTGCAAGCGTCCCTGCTTCGACGGGGGCAGGCTGCTCTGCGGGCGACGCTCTCCTGCGTACCCCCCGCCTGGCCGCCCTCGGCTACCATGCCTTCTTCCCGAGGGGTGCTGGCTTCGGGAAGCGATTCGCTGGAGAGCCCACGGGAACCTGCCGCCCGCCGCGAAGTGGGGTGCGGAAAAGCGGAAAACGGAACAAGGTTGCTCCGAACCCCTGCCACCGTGGGCAGTTCGGCCACGTGGAGGAAGGGAGGCTGTCCCTGAAAGAAAACGACCGCGGGGCCTGCACGCTGGCAGGCTGGCTTCCTGGGGCGTACTTCTTACTCTGTCTTCTTTACGATGACTAGCGCGTTGCCCACGGCGCGCGGGACGCCGTCCGAGGGGAGGTTCATCACCTGGTCATTGAGCCACAGGGTGGAGGAGCCGCCCCCGTCCAGGTTGATCGCCTCGGTGCAGCCCAGGCGTTGGGCCAGCGCTGCCAGTTCAGCAACGGTCATCCCCAGCGACCACCCGGGCCGGCGTCCGTCCACCACGATGAGAAAGTAATGGGTGGCGTTCCAGCCGAAAGCCGTGCGGGGATGGCGCGGCAGTTCCCCCTCCCCGAAATCGGGTGCTTGCCCCTCGCGCAGCAGCGTCTGGCCGCCGCCCAGCGCCAACTCCACGCCAGTCAAGTCGGGCGTCGAGGACACGCTGAGGGTCACGACCGCGCCTTTCTCCACCGGCGGCAGTTTGGGGACCAGGTCCGGTCCTAACGAGAGCACCAGCAGGCCGGGCCTCAGCAGACTATCACCGGTCTCCCGTACTTCGCTCACTCGCGCCACGAGCCGCTGCCCAATGCGCAGCGGCAGCCAGGGTCCTTCGCCGCTTGCTTCCAGCACGAGTTCGCGTCCGCCTGCCGTTCGGGTGGAGGAACCCAGCCTCGGCGTGTACAGGACGGCCTCGTCATTCTTGCGCGCGCGGTTGAGGCCCAGGCGCGTGCGGGTTCCCTCCGGCCAGGTCACC
>CALFVE010000200.1 GCA_937928475.1 uncultured bacterium
CAGCGGCACCGCCTGCACGCTCACCTCTCGCTCTGGGTAGGTCAACACTAGTTGCCGCCAGATCCCCTCGCCGCCCTCGCTTGCCTGCGCGTGAGGCTCCACCACTCGCAGGCGGTCGCAGGCTCGTTCCCAGCGGGAATCAATCGCGGGCAGAATCCTCAGCGCCACCAAGTTCCCTTCCCACTGAATCGCCCAAGTCCGCCCGAAGATGGGTGGTTGCACCCCCAGGGCCAGCGCCGCATTGCCGTAACTAGTGAAGAAGGTGCCGGAAGAGGGATGGGCCCCTACTCGTCCGTTCGCCTCCACTTCCCATTGCAGAAAGCCCCAGTCTCCCCCGGGCCGCCAGAAGCAGACCGGAAATGACTGCCAGCACAGGCCCCAGGTGTCGTGCTCGGCCTTCGGCATCACCGGGTAGCGGCTGACGCTGCCCAGGCGGAGGTCCGGTTCATTGTGTGCGATGGCTACTGCCCCGCCGAAGCAGGGAACGGTGACCGAGCGCCGCGCCGGCGCCCGCGCCGACGCCAGGTCGTGCCAACCGTGCTGCGCGAAGAGGTTCTCCAGTGCTGGCCCGCGATCGGCGACCGGCCCGGTGCCGTCCCAGGGCCGCACCCGGTCGCGGTAGTTGACATGGCGCGGGCTTCTGGCGAAGGCGTACGAGCGAATCGCCGGCACCCGCACCCCGCCGTCGAAGGCGTCCTCGATCGCTAGAAGGTCTCCCAGCAGCCCCCGATACGTCTCACGCACCGCCTCCGGAAGTCGCTTGGCGAAGAGCAAGAGCAGCGACAGTTCCTGGAGGCATACCCACGAGTAGGTATCGCTCATGTGCTCGCCCCAGCCCCAGCCGTGGCCGCGCCAGTAGTCGGCGGCCTCCAGCATGGTCTCGGCCAATGCCTGGTCCCCGTCTTGCTTGTTCAGCGCCTCCAGCAGCAGCCAGGCGCAAACCAGGTCGCCCAGGTACTTATTGGGGTAGTAGAAGGTCCGCTCCTCGACGGCGTGAGCGAACCAGACCTGCACATCCGTCAGCATGGTGTCGAGCAGCGCCAGGCTTCTCTCCTCCAGCGCTTCGCGAAAACACAGCTGCAGAGCCAGCAGGTTGATGGTGGTGAAGAAGGCGGCGTTGGTGTCAACCGGCTCCGGCTCTTCCCAGTACCAGCGGAAGCAGCCCTGGTGCTTGCCCGGCGCGGTCACCTGCATCTCCCGCAGCGCGCCCAGGACGCGCTCCACTTCGATCTGGTCGAGTTGGCCCAGGAGGGCCGCCTGTACCAGGCGCAGGGAGGACTCGCGGCCGGGATGCAGCACTGCGCAGTCGCGCACGGCGATGGTGTGTCCCGGTCCTTCCGTCCACCACAGCCCTACCTCCGGATCCCAATTGTGCTGCCAGTCGGCGGTCCACGCAGCTGAAGTCATGTTCCGAACTCCCGGATGAAGCGGTTTCGGCTCCTTGGCGAGTGCGACCGGCTCGAATCTCTTGCTGCTTGTGTTCTTCCGGCGGCGGAGCCTGTCGGTCTTGCTCACGGCGCCATGGTCAGCAGTCCCAAGCGCCAGGGGATCTGCCCGTATTGATTTCCGCGGTATTCCGCGTCGCTGGCTCCCTGGAAGAGGAACTGGAGGTTGGCCGGGTCTACCTCCATGTACTCGTCCACGCCTGCCCGAATCAACTCCCCGTGGCTGATGTTGGCGGTCCAAGGCTCTTCCTGGTCCACGTTAGTGAGGCCTGCGAAGGGCCGCGCCCAGCTGTCGGCCAGTGAGTTCCACGGGCCCTCCAGGGCTTCGGCCAGATATGCCTTGTAGTACCTCCACGCGTCGCCCTGCGCCTCCACGATCGTGAGGTATCTGTCCAATCCGCGCAGCCGGTAGGTATGGGAGGCCTCGAAGATGTCCGCCTGCAGCGCCAGTTGCTGCTCCGACCACCCCCCGGGGAAGTCCGCCTTGGGGGCCTCGCGCCGCCACATGTGCCCATCCAGGGAGGTGTAGAACAGGTGCGCCTTCTGGTCGTCGCAGATCACCCAGAAGTCCAGCCACTTGGGCTTCTCCGGCGCGTTGGCCACCAGCGGCGCCGGCTTGCTCCAGGAGCGCGGATCAGCCAGGTTGTCGGTGGTGGAGTAGAAGGGCCCAAACTGCGGGAGGCGGTTCCGGTCGGCGAGTTGGTAGATCAGGTACCACTTCCGGTGAGGGGTGAAGTAGAAGACCTGCGGCGCGGAGTAGTACTGGTCGTGAAGGGCCAGGACCGTCCGCGGCGCCTGCGCGGCCTCCGCCCAGTCGGCGAAGCTCAAGTACTCGATGCCCACGCTCCCCGACTTCGTCCGCCTCGTCGCGAACAGGTGCCAGCGGCCCTCCCAGTGGACGATACTGGGGTCTTTGATGGACACCTGCGGGTCGGGGGCGGAGGCATCTCCCGCCAGCAGCGGTCCCGAGGCGCGCCAGCGGAAAACCCCGTTGCTGAAAGCAGACCAGGGTGTCTGCGCCGAGGCCAGCCCCATCGCCGCCACGCCCAGCAGCAGGCACACCAACAGTATTCCAAGCATCGGCCACATCTCCATCTCCACGGTCGGAGGGGGTCTACGCGCTCCGCCGTACATACCGCACGCAGGCAAACTCGGCCCGGTGCTGGCCGCCCGCCTCGGCCGCGGTCACCTCGACAGGTTGCTGAGTTCTTCGCCCAACTGCTTGCCCAACTCCTCCTCCACGTTCTCCATCTCCGCTTCCAGTTCCCCGGCCAGGCCCTTCGAGTGGTCGAGCAGCCACTCGTCGGGGTCAATCACCAGGCCCGTCGGCTTGCCCGGCAGGGCAAACTCGTACTCCTGGCGGGGCTTAGTCAGCCAGACCGTCTCCCGCTGCTCGCCGCCCTCGTACCTGAGGAGCAGGTCCACCAGCAGGCTGAAGTTGCTGGGCGCAAGTTCCCAGGCCTCCTCCCCGCGCCCCGTACTCTTGATCACTGCCTGGGTCAGGATCACTTTGGCCCGGCCGCCGGCGGTCGCGGCGATCTTCCCCTTCACCCAGGGCACTCCGGTTCCGTACAGCCATTGCTGGAAGAACTGCTCTAGACTGTGTCCGTAGCCCGCCTCCAGGGCTTGCTGCAACCGCCGGCAGGTGATGACCTTCCCCACGTTTTCGGTCGCGAACTTGCGCACTACCCGGAACCACGCCGCATCCCCCAGCAGCCGCCGAGACATGTGCAGGATCCAGGCCCCCTTCTGGTAGAGCAGAGGGCCGCTCTCGGCCCGGAAGCAGGAGGTCTCTGCGTCGGCGTCCAGCGAGTGCACTAGCACCGCCTCGGCCTGGGCGCGCATGGCGCGGCGCAGGGCCTCGGCTCCGCCCACGTGCTCCCGCCAGAGCGCCTCCGAGTAGGTGGCAAAGCCCTCGATAGGAAACTCCGACTCGGTGCAGAAGATCTGACTCCCCCACCAGTTGTGGGCCATCTCGTGCGCCACGAACTCCTCGTCAAAGGGCTCGGTGAAGGCCTTCTCCGGGAGCATAATGAAGGACTGATCCCCGTGGCCGCCGCCGTAGAGGTCGGGAATCTCGGCGATGGCGAATTTGGGGAAACGATACGGCCCGTAGAGGCTCTCCAAAAGGGCCAGGATTCTGCCGGACTTCTCCAGGAACTCCCGCGCCCGGCCGGTATGCGGCGCGAAGGTGTAACATTGTAGAGGCATGCGCCCGGCCCTGCTTTGGGTCAGGGCGTACTCCGCCGCGCAAAAGGATAGGCCGACCGCCGGGTAAGCCACCCGCCACCGGCAGCTGCGGCTGTCTTGCGCGACCAGTTCCCCGCAGCTCACCGCGGTCCAGCCCGGCGGCCCAATGATGGTGAGATCCGCCGTGGCCGTATCGCCCTCCACCTGCGGATACCACTGCGCCTCGAAGCGCACGTAGGTCCCCTCGTTGCCGACGTAGTCCCAGAGCCGCTGGCGTCGGGCGCCACCCCGCGGTCCGTAGATTTCGCCCTCATACTCGATGGTCAGGCTAGGCCTAGCCCCCGCTGTCAGCGGCGCGGGCAGGCGCACTGAGACCGCGCCTTCCTTATCACGGTCATACTCCAGGTCGCGCCCCTCGCGGTCGGTGAGTTTGAGGATCTGAAGGTTGGGGCGGAGGCGAAACTCCAGGCGTCTCGTCTCCTTCAGCACCTCCCAATCAATCTTTCCGGTGGCCTTGAGCCAGTGCTTCCGTGGAACGATCTCAGCAGTCAGGTCATAGTGGAGGATATGGGCGGCAACCCCTTCGGGCGCGATCTGTGCCGGGGGTCCCAGGAACTCCTCGACCTGGGCAGTCACCGGCTGGCGCGCAGTCACAGGGGTGCGGGACTGCTGGGGACACCCCACCGCCACCAGACCGAGGACCGCCGGGAGCAAGGCGGCCGGCCACCCTTGCGCGCGGCGCGCCATCGTCGTCCTCCTCCACGGTGACGATGTCCGAATAGGCTTGTACCGGGGTGCTTATTCGCCGCGGTGCCGGCTTGTCCTTCCCGACTCAGCGGGCGAAGCGCGGCGGGCGTCACTCCCGGCCCCTTTCCGGGCAAGACAGGGGAGCGAAGCAGCCTGGGCGGGCCAGACAGTTACTACTGCTCCGAGTAATGCAGATACCAGCGCCGGGTGCAGACCCCGGTGGACCGGCATTCCTCCGAGCCGGGCCGGCAGTGGCGCTCGGTGGTGTAGCCGTGCCGCTGGGCCTCCTGCCGGTAGACTTCCCGGATCATCTCGGAGGGGCTCAGGGGCTCGTCCTCGCAGGACGCTGCCCGTTGCAGCAGGTGCGCGGCCCGCCGCAGCCAATCGGAAACGGTGCGGCGGTCCACACCCAGCAGGTGAGCCACCTCCGCGCGGGCATGTCCCCGGAAGAGGAGCCGCACCGCCAGGCGCTGGCGCCGTGACAGGGGGACTCTGCCGAGCATCCGCAGGCAGAGACCGGCGCGCCGCACGGTCGGAGGGAGCGTTTCGATCTCCGGCGCTGCTTGCCCCGCGTCGCGGCGTCGCCGTCGGCGCAGCCAGTTCTCAGTGTAGTAAGGGTAGGGACTTTCTGGTTCACTCCGTCGGTTGGCCCTGAGCAGCCGGTCGGCGGCTGCCTCCAGGCGGGCCTGTTCGGCGTCATCCCTCGGTTCGAAAATACGGTGGGGAAGAACAGACATTGCCCCGGCCATAGGTATCACCTCACGCATGGGTTGCAGCGAGCGTGAGTAGGCTAGGGCGGGAGGTCTGGGCAAGTCTTTGGCAAACCCTGGTTTTTTCCTGGTGAGGTGTGGTCTTTTTCTGGTCTTCGCCGCGTGGGGCGGCCACCGCCGTGCGGGCGCGAAATGTGGGCAGGTGCGACTGAACTGTGTATTTCGGAAAGTTTTCGCTAAGTTTGGTTGACAGGGGGGTCCTAGTGGTAATATTACGTAAGGTCGCGGTCATCTCAGTCGGCCGGTGAGGGAGCGCTTGGGAAACCGGGCTCGCTTTCGCAATCTGCCGGGCAGCGACCACGGAGGACAGAGAGTGATCTCCCCAGGCAAGCAGATGTCGCTGAAAGTACTGCTCCCGTGGCTGCTGGTGGGCTGTTTGGCTCTGGCGCTGGTCGGTTTCTTGGCCGTGAAGATGCAGGTTGCTTATCTGCTGGGCCTGGTGCCCGGGGCCCTCGCCGCGGTGATTCTGGCGCTGGCGGCCCGAGGCAAGCGCCCCCTGGCGACGGAGGTGTACGCCGCTCTAGTCAAGGCAGGCGGAGAAGTGCCCTTGCTGGGAGTAATGACGGAATCCGGGGAGGTGGTATGGGCAAGCCGAGCGGCGGGGCAGTTCCTGGGTCGGTCGCCGGAGGAACTGCGAGGGCGTCGGCTGGCGGAGTTGCGACCGTGCTGGGCAGCGGGCCACCTGGAGCGGCTCCTAGCGGCGGCTAGCACGGGGGAGGCTACCCACGAGCACGCTCAGCCCTGGCTGAGCGCCACCGGGGAATTGCTGTGGGCGGATGCCGTGGCAGTGCCGGTGCCTTTCGCGACGCCTGCTCAGGCAGTGCTGGCGCTGTACGACGACACCGAGCGACGTCGCTTGGAGGACTCCCTGGCCCGGCAAACGGAGGAACTGCGCCAGGCGGGTCAGGAGCTCGCCGAAATTCGCTGGCGGCTGCAGCGGACCTTGGCTCAAGCCGAAACCGTCTTTGAGGGTACCTTCGACGCGCTGATCGTGGTGGACCCCGAGACGCAGACGCCGTGCCAGGTCAACCAAGCGGCTTGCGACCTCACCGGATACACCCGAGAGGCGTTGACTTCGCGACCTTTCGCCGACCTGGACCCCTCGGAGGACCTCCGTTACTACCGCGGTTTGATGGGCAACGCGGGCCACGAGCAGCGGACGGTGCAGGAGATGCCCCTGCGGCGGGCGGACGGTAGCCTGGTGCATGTGACCGCCATCAGCGCCTTGACTGACTACCAGGGCCGCGACGCCGTCCTAGTCGTGCTGCATGACCAGGAAGCGCAGCGGGCCTGCCGGGTGCTGGAGGAGACCAATGCGCGGCTGCAGGCACATGCGGAAGACCTAGCCGCGGCCAACCGCCGTCTGAAGGCGGCCGGCCGAGCCCAGGCCGAGTTCCTGGCTGCTATGAGCCACGAGATCTGCACTCCGCTCAATGCCATCGTGGGCTTTTCGGAGTTACTGGAGGCCTCTGCTGGCGAGAGCCTGGCGCCGCCGCAGCGGCAGTACCTCGCCGACCTGCGCCAAGCGAGCGAGCACCTGCTGGCCCTGGTCAGTGATCTGCTGGATCTAGCCCAGGTGGACGCAGGCAGGATGGAGGTACACCGAGAGCCCCTCGCAGTCGAGCCGCTGGTGTCCGGGGTGCTGACGGTGGCGCGCGCTTTGGCCGAGCCGCGGCAGGTACGGCTGCGCGCTGAGTTGGAGCCGGGGGCAGAAGGAGTGTGGGGCGACGAGCGCCGCGTGAAGCAAGTGCTATACAACCTGCTGAGCAACGCCATCCGTTACGGCCCGCCCGGCGGGGAGGTCGTGGTAGAGGCTCGCCGGGAGGCAGAGCAAGTGCGCATCTCGGTGCGCGATCAGGGACCGGGCATCCCCGCAGAGTATCACGAACGCATCTTCGAGGAATTCGTGCGGCTGCCGACGAACGAGGACAGCGGCGGCGGCGTGGGCCTCGGTCTCCCGCTCAGCCAGCGGTTGGTGCAAGCGATGGGGGGCACGCTGAGCCTGGAGAGCGAACCCGGCCGGGGCAGCGTCTTCAGTTTCACTTTGCCGCTGTATCAGCCCTCGGAAGCAAAAAAGGGACAGGCACAGTTTTCCGAGCCGTAAGACCACGCGTCAGCGGCCAGAAAGCCTGGCAAAAAATGTGCCTGTCCCTTCTTACCTTTCCCGGCGGTACCCCCTCTGCTCTGCCAACATGCGCGCGATCTCGGCGGCGACCTGGTCGGTTATAGTCTGGAGTTCAATCTTGGTGCCGCCGGCTGACGTGCGGGTCGGCAGGGGCGGGGCGAAACTGACCTGGATGAGGCCGCGGTGCAAGAACTTGGCGCCGCGTGGCAGCACCTGGTCGGTTCCTGACACCGCGCAAGGGATGATCGGTGCCCCGGCGCGAGCAGCGATGAGTGCGGCGCCGCGGGCCAGCGGTTGCAGGGTCCCGTCCGGGCTGCGGGCGCCCTCCGGGAAGACCGTGAGGAGTTCGCCCGCTTGCAAGAGAGCGATCGCATAGCGGAAGGCCTGCTTATCGTTCCCCTCCCGATCCACGGGGAAGGCATAGCAGCTGCGGATGAGCGGACCGAAGAGGGGAATCCGGAAGAGTTCTTGCTTGGCGAAATAGTAGGTGCGTCGCGGCAGCGCCGTGCCGACCGCAGGAGGGTCGAGGTAGGAGATGTGGTTGGCGGCGATCAGCGCGGGGCCGCGGCGCGGTATGTGCTCTCGCCCGGTAACCCGAAAGCCGCCCGTCAGCCGGAAGACGGTAGGGAGGAAGATGACCCGCGCGAAGGTGTAGTGCGGCCAGGTCCAGGACCGGACCGGTTCGGGCTCTTTCCTCATCTGCACTCCCCCCGAGCGAGGGTTTCCGCCTCCCGGACCCAACTGCTGATCAGGTCCACGACCTGGTCTTTGCTCATGCCGTCGGTGACCAGCAGCCGCGCCTCCGGCGCTTGTCGCAGGGGCGCCACCTCCCGGTTGCTGTCGCGGGCATCGCGCTCGCGCTGCTCGGCCAGGATCTGCGCCAGGTCGCGCTGCACGCCCTGTTCCCGCAATTGTCTCTGCCGACGGCGGGCGCGTTCCTCCTCGGAGGCAGTCAGGAAGACCTTGACCTCCGCCTGGGGCAGCACTACGGTGCCGATGTCCCGCCCTTCCAT
>CALFVE010000201.1 GCA_937928475.1 uncultured bacterium
GCGCACTTCGGCGCCTGGGAGCTGGGGGGCGCAGCGCTAGCCGTGAGGGGTATTCCCATGAGCGTCATCGGAAGTTTCTCGAGCCGGGCCGCGCTGGTGGTGAACGAGGCGCGGGAGGCAATGGGGATCGAGGTGATCGAAGCCGACGATCTGCGGGGGATGCTGCGGGCGCTGCGGCGGGGGCGGTGTCTGGCCATTCTCCCCGACCTGTCGCACCTGGCCCGCAACTCGATCGTAGTGGACTTCATGGGCCAGCCGGCGCTGACGGCGGTGGGTGTGCCCCTGATGGCGCAGCGCGCCGGCTGTCCCGTGGTACCGGGCTTCTCTTACCGGGAGGCCGACGGAACCTGCCGGGTGCGAGTGTTCCCTCCACTGGAGCTAAGCGCCAGCGACGACCCGCAGCGCGATCTACGGGCCAACGCGGCCCTGTTTAACCGCGTGATCGGGGAACAGATCTTCGCCTACCCGGAGCAGTGGCTGTGGCTGCATAACCGCTGGAAGCGCTATTCAGGGTATGAGTACGATGGCGAAGTGGCGGACTGAGGGACCGCTTGGGAAGCACGCGCGGCGGCCTGGCTGACGATTCTACCTGCGGAGGGCCTGATTTATTCCGGTTCTCATGCAGGCGCGACGCCTGCGCTGCTGTGCTTTTGCAGTCAGCCTGGGGCGGGCCCCGCCGCCGGCGCACGAAAGGGGCAGACCCGGCTGGGTCTGCCCCTGGGCGTCTCACCCTGGTTGTCGCCTAAGAGGACCAGGGCACGGCTGACTCCACCAGTTCGAAGGTGGACTCCTCGCGGGCGGGGTCCCAGTCGGCCAGCACCTCCCCGGTAGCGTTCTCCCACTGCAGAAGACGCTCGGCGAGGGGGTCCTCGATCAGCCGGCGCACTGCTCGCCGCAACGGCCGCGCGCCCATCGTCGGGTCGTAGCCAACCTCCGCCAGGTGTTCTCGGAGCGCGTCAGAGATGGTCAAGATGAGGCCGCGCTTAGCCAGTTCGTTGCTCACCGGGCGGATCTCCAGGTCCACGATCTCCCGGATCTGCTCTGGGGTCAGCGCATGGAAGACCACCACGTCGTCCAGCCGGTTGAGGAACTCGGGGCTGAAGGTTTTGCGCAGTTCCTCCATGACGCGGTTCTTCATGCGCTCGTAGTCGCGCAGATGCTGGTCCGGCGCCGGGGGCTTGGCTTCGGTGCCGAAGCCGATGTTGCGGCCTTCGGCGATGGTTCGGGCCCCCACGTTGCTGGTTATGATGATGACGGTGTTCTTGAAGTCCACGCGGCGACCCTGCGCGTCCGTGAGCACCCCGTCTTCCATGATCTGCAGGAGGATGTTGAACACCTCGGGGTGGGCTTTTTCGATCTCGTCGAAGAGCACCACAGAATAGGGACGGCGGCGCACCGCTTCCGTCAACTGCCCACTCTCGTCATAGCCTACGTAGCCTGGGGGCGCGCCAATCAGTCGCGAGACGCTGAACTTCTCCATGTACTCCGACATGTCCACCCGGATGAGCGCGTTCTCGTCGCCGAAGAGGAAGCGGGCGAGGACTCGGGCGAGGAGAGTTTTGCCCACCCCGGTGGGGCCCAGGAACATGAAGGAGCCGATGGGGCGCCGGGGGTCCTTGAGGCCGGCGCGACTGCGGCGGACCGACCTGGCGACCGTGGTGATGGCCTCGTCCTGGCCGATGATGTCATCGTGGAGGGCATCTTCCATGCGCAGCAGGCGCTTGGATTCCTGCTCGGTGAGGTCCATGACCGGCACGCCAGTCCACATGGATACGACCTCGGCAATGTCCTCCCGCCGGACCTCGGCCGGGGCCGACATCTCTGTGTCCGGGGTGAGCTCCTCGGCACCGAAGCTGCCTTCCTCGGGCGGAGTTCCCAGTCCCTCCAGGCCCTGGTCGGGGTGCTGGTAGCGGCGCAGTTTGACCCGCGAGCCAGACTCGTCTATCAGGTCAATCGCCTTGTCGGGCAGCATACGGTCGCTGATGTAGCGGGTGGACAGGTCCACCGCCGCCTCCACCGCATCGGGGGTGTAGGAGACGCCGTGGAAGTCCTCGTAGCGGTACTGGATGCCGCTTAGGATGGCGAGGGTCTCCTCCCGGGTTGGCTCCCGCACCATGACGGGCTGGAAGCGCCGCTCCAGAGAGGGGGTCTTTTCCACGTACTTGCGGTATTCGTCGAGCGTGGTAGCCCCGATGACCTGCATCTCTCCGCGCGCCAGCGCGGGCTTGAGGATATTGGAGGCATCCATCGCCCCCTCGGCGGCGCCGGTTCCCACCACCGTGTGCAGTTCGTCGAGGAAGACGATGACGCGGCCTTGCGACTCACGGATCTCCTCCATGACCCGCTTCATGCGCTCCTCGAATTCGCCCCGGTACTTGGTGCCGGCCACGAGGCTGGCCAGGTCGAGGGCGACTAAGCGCCGATTCTGCAAGGGGTCGGGCACTTCGCCGGCCGCGATCTTCTGGGCCAAGGCCTCCACGATGGCGGTCTTGCCGACTCCGGCTTCCCCGATTAGGCAGGGGTTGTTCTTGGTGCGGCGGCAGAGGATCTGCACTACGCGCTGCACCTCTTGCTGGCGGCCGATCACGGGGTCGAGTTTGCCTTCGCGGGCTAGTTGGGTGAGGTCGCGGCTGAAGTGGTCGAGGGTAGGGGTCTGGGAGCGGCCATGGGGTGCGCCCGCAGCGGTGCCACTGTTGATCTCTTCCACCATGCGGCGGACGGTGCGCAGATCCGCGCCGTGATGCCGCAATAGTTGATAGGCCGGACCTTTGCCGAGGCGCAGCAGCCCCAGCAGAATGTGCTCGGTGCCCACATGGGAATCATTCATCTGCCGGGCTTCGTTGTAGGCTAGGGAGAGCACCTGCTGGGCGTCGGGGGTGAAGGAAACCTCCGGGGAAGGCTGGGAATAGGTGCCCGGGGCCAGTTGGCTCTGCAGGTCCATACTCAGGCTTTCCAGGTCTACCCCGGCGCGAGTCAAGGCCTCCAGCGCCGCGCCCTCGGCTAGGCGCAGCAGACCCAGGAGCAAATGCTCGGTCCCGATCAGTTGCGCTCGGCTGCGGGCGGCCTCCGAGTGGGCCAGCAATATGGCGCGCCGTGCGGTGCTGGTGAATCGTTGCCAGATTTCCATGCTGTGCTAGTGCCTCGCTTCTCCGATCCCCGTTACGGACAGGTGGCAGCCGTTGCTGCGACAGAAAGGCGACAGAGATAAGACAACGATTGCTGGCGAGGCAGTCGTGCCCTCGCAGCCGGCCGCCCCGTCCGGTCTGCCCCCACGCTCGCCGACGACTTTTTCTCCCGCGGGCCCTATTCTGCGGTCTGGGCCGCCTCGGCGACCATCCTGGGTTCCGGTTCCCTTGGTATTGTAATAGACGCCTGGGGAAGAAGTAAAGTTTCCCGCCCCGCTGGGG
>CALFVE010000202.1 GCA_937928475.1 uncultured bacterium
GGGAAGGACAGGCCAACCATGTGCGGCTTGTCCAAGCGCGTACTGGGGAATTGCCAGGCCGCGAAAGTGTACTGCTTAGTAACGCCCTTGTTCTTGAAAGGCTGGTTGAGTTGATAGAGTACCTCCTCGGGCTTCACCGAGAGAGGGAGTTCCACGATGACCCACAGGTTGGTCTGGCCGGTGAGGTACGTCCCGTCATACCAAGTAGGCGTGATGCGCAGGGAGGCGTTGCTCGGGTTGGTAGTGTCCTGGTAGACCAGATCCGGCATGGTGCAGCGGAACTGGAACTTGCCCTGCTTTCCGGGCCCAATCGGCTGGGGCAAGTGCACCTCCACTCCCGGTGTGACCACGGTGGACTTGCGGATGTCGGGGCACGGCGCGCCGTCCAAGAAGGCGGCCATGGTGCTAATGCTGTAGTGGGCGTGAGGCAGGCCGATGTCCACCACGTCAATCGGGTCGCCCGAGGGATTGCAAGCGAAGGTGATGGCGTAGGACAGACGCACGGAGGCGTCGGGCTGAACAGTAACCGAGAGCTCCATGTTGGGAATGGAGAAGGAGTAATCGGCCGAGGCGGCGAGAATGGTGAAAAGCAGCCCCAACAAACACAGAACGGTGGCCGCGACCGGCCGGTGAGCGAGACGAAGCCGGCTCTGGCGCAGAGGCATGGGTCTCATGCCTGCTCACCTCCCCGCGCCGAGTTAGTGGCCTTGCCCGCCCGTTCACTCGCGACTCCCGACTGGCGCCCTTCGACTTCCCCTGGGTCATCGCTCCAGCCCCGCGGGTCTTTGGGGCAGTCGGCGGCGCAGATAGTGAGATCGGGGCAATCCTCACATCGCGTCGGCCCCCGGAGACGCTCCCGGTAGCGGGTGAAGCAGGCGTGATTCCAGATATCCTCCCAAGCGTCAGTAAGCAGGTTGCCCGCGCAGTCGGCCGGGCCGCGCGGGGGAAGGATTCGCCCGTCGGCCTCGACGCGAACCGCGATGTCCCCGGCGGTACGAGGGCCCCGCAGCATCTGTTCGGAGAGGGAATGACCCATTGCGAAGCGGACCGGCGGCGCCCAAAGGTAGCGTGCGGCGGCCTCCTCGGCGGCTTCCTGAATGGTTAGCGCGATCTGCGGCAAAGCCCGAGCCGGGAGCGCGCCTGCCTCTTGGGAGGCCGGGTCATCGTCCAGGCAGGCCAACGCGAAGAAGCACAGGTTGGTCACCCCGACCGCTTGCAGAGCCGGGAAGAGATCCACCAGCGCCGGGCCGGTGTTGCCGGCGTAGAGGGGAACTTGAGCCACCGGGCACAGCTCCAACTCTTGGCACTGTTCAAAGGCGGCGAGGGTGCGGGCATGGTCGCCAGGGCCCACCAGTGCGTCGTGGGCCTTGGGGTCCGGGGAGACATAAAGCAGGTCCAGATGGTCCAGGCCGGCCAGCGCTGCCCGCTCAACCACCTCCGGGGAAAGCCAGCCCCCGGCGGCGCGCAGGCCGGCGATCATGCCGATATCCTCGGCCGCCTCTACGAGCAAGGGCAGGTTGCAGGCCTGGGCCTCCGGACGGGCTAGGAAAGTCACGTGCGGAACGCCGGCCTCCCAGAGGCGATGAAGCAGTTCGCGCGCAGTCTGGGGCTCGGTCTGCACCAGGTCGGCGCGGAAGGGTGCAGCCAGCGATCTTGCCCAATCGGACTCGCGCAGGTCGCCCAGGTTGGTGATGGGATAGTTGTCGCCGGGCTCCGCCAGGTCGTGGAGGAGAGTGCGAACGCGCTCGAGATCCGCGGTGATGCGGGCAGCGCTGGCCTTCCCGAAAGCGCGCCTGATCTCCTCGCTGATCTCAGCGTCGCTACGGTCCTCGAGAACGCCGCGCACCATGCGCACCCCCACCGGCGAAAGATCGGCGGCTTCGGCGGCGTTGGCGAGCAGCAGGCCCCCACCGTCGGGGTCCACACGCAGGTGTAGTTTGGTGGGCCAGTCGCCCACCAGGCGCTGGTAGGTGTACAGTCCCGGGGTAAGCGCCGGCGGCTCGGGGTGGGCGCCGATGGCCTGCATGAGGCGTTGATAGAGGCTGTTTAGGCTCACAGGCGAATCACCCGGTTTCGGCGCAGAGTCGCAAGACGCGAGTCGCGAGTGGGGCGGCGGAGGCGACAGCCTCCTTTGCTCTAGCCACTACCGACTACCCACTAACGACTAGAGACCATCCACTACCCACCATCCGTCTCCCTCTCCAACGCGCAGCCTCCTCCGCAGACACGCAACTGCTCGCACTCCCAGCAGTCCGGGGGCAGGCCGCAGTGCTCCGGCTGTTCACGGCGATCCCGGAAGCGGCGGAAGAGCGGGCTGTCCCAGATCATTTCCCAGGGATCGGCAAGCAGATTGCCCGCGGGCAGGTAGTAAGACTGGCAGGGAAGCACGTCGCCGTTGGGCTCAACGCAGATTGAGTACTCGGCGGCATTGCAGCAGCGCAAGCCCAGGCCCAACTCCACCGGCGAGAGGCGGCAATATCGCGTCGGCGTGTACCAGAGAAAGCGCATGCCGTGCTCGGCGGCGCGATCTCGGACCCGGGCGAGGAGCGACGCAAGTTCCGCGGAAGACAGTGAACCGGCGTGTCGGGCCCCGCAGCCGGCGTGGATCAGTCCATTCATGGCGAAGGTACGTACGCCCAGGTCGTGCAGGAAGTCTACCAGGTCGAGGGCCTCAGCGGCGTTGTCCTGAAGAAGGGTTGTGTTGGTGAGCACGTGCAGCCCGCAGTCGAGGGCGCAGCGGAGGCCCGCGACGGTCTCGGCGAAGGCCGACGCGCCGGATATGGAATTGTGCCGCTGCGGCCGATGCGAGTTGAGCGTGATCTGCACGTGATCGAGGCCGGCCTCGGCGAGCGCCCGGGTGAGGCCGGGGTCGCTCAGGCGGCGTCCGTTAGTGTTGAGTCCCGTGATCTGGCCGAGGCTCTCGGCGTACGCGACCAACTCGACCAGGTCGGGGCGCAAAGTCGGCTCCCCGCCCGTAAAGATGACGTAGGGCACCCCGATGTCCCACAGCCTGCGCAGGACCTCTCGCCACTGGGCGGTAGATAGCGAGGGCATCTGGCGGCGGCCGGGTTCGTTATAGCAGTGGGCGCAGCGGTTGTTGCAGGCGTAGTGAAGAGCCAGGTCGGCTTTGTGCGGGGCCTGAGCACGTACTGAAAAGGGCGGCGGCTGCGGCAAGCGGAAGTCACACACGCGGCACCCTGCGGCCGGTTGCTGGAGACGCCCGATCGCCGCAGCCAGGCGGTCGAACTCGGCCGCGAGGAGGTCAGGAGCGGCGGCTGGGTAGGCCAGGCTGAGCTGAGCCAGCGCCTCCGACCGGGGTATCCCATCCAGCGCCAGTTTGACCATCTCGGCGGTTCTGGGCGGGAGGTGAATTGTCTCCACCGCGTTGATGAAGAGCAGGCCCGTGCGGTTGGGGTGAAGGCGCAGGTGCAGCCGAAGCCGGCCCTCGCTGGTGACGACTGGGTAATGGTAGAGGCCGGGCGCGAAGGCGGGCGGGCGCCACAGCGCCCGCAGGTGTCCCTGGCCGGCGCGCAGGTCGGCGCTCACCCAGGCGCTCATCCGCCGCCACAGGCGGGCGGCCTTTACCACTTGGGCTCCTCCTCCAGTTGATAGGAAGCCCCACAGTAAGGGCACTTGATGAACACCGCCCCCGCCTGCACGGTCACGCTGCTGGAGTCGAGTTTGCCCCCGCAGGACTTGCACTTGAGGTCCTGAGCGGCCACATCCCCGGTGAGGTCAATCTTCTGGACGATGGTCCGCTCGGGCGCCTTCATCCGTGCAAGGTAGACCAGCGCCCCTGCCGCGCCTAACAAGATCAGGCCGATGAGGATCCGCGGGCCGGTATGGCCTTGAACGG
>CALFVE010000203.1 GCA_937928475.1 uncultured bacterium
CACCAGCCGCCCAGGTTACTGCCGACCAAGACCAGCCCGGTGCCAGCTCTGGCCTTTTCTAGGATTCTTTGGTAGATGTCGTCGGGAAAGGCGTTCTGCTTGATGGGGTAGCCGAAACCGGGGCTACAACTGCCCAGGGCCAGCAGGATTACGTCATAGTCCTCCTGCAGGGCGGTGCGGGCCTGCTCGGCGAGGTAGCCCAGGCGGTAGCCTTCATCAAGACCCCAGTCGGTGTGCACGGCGACGTCGGCGATGAGGACGAAGCGCATGTCGCAGTCAAGTTCGCGCGCCAGTTGGGCGAGTTGGGCCGTGTCGGCCGGCGCGTTGCCAAACATGCAGATTGCGAGGACCTTGAGCGGGCCTTTGGCATAAGGCCGCGCCCAAGGAACGTGCGGCGCGGGAGCGATAGGGATCTTGCTGCCCAGCAGGATGGCCTGATAGCCGCACTCGATGGACAGATATCCGTTGCGGCTGAAGGAGTACAAAGCGGGGATGTCCTTGCAGGCCGCCATCATCTCTGGCACATCCCCGGGCACCTTCCAGACCAGCGAGGAGTCGGCGGCGCGGCTGGGGTCGGCGAGGAGAAGAGCGGCCAGCAGGGAGATCGCTCCTCCAAGTCGGGCGGGAGCCCATGTCCGGCAACGGTCAGCGCAGCGGGTCATCTTCTGCCTCCGTGAGTTCAGAATGGTCCGTGGCTAGGTCCTGGGCAGGGGCTTGCTTCTTCGAGCGGTAGGGGGAACCCTCCTTGAGTGGTTCGGCGCGGGCAGCCTTCCGCGCAGCTCTGCCAGCGGAACGCCGAGAACAGGGTGTGCAAGGGAATATGGGTCCGCTCAGGTGCTAAGCAGCAAGCAGCCGGAGCGCGTTAGTTGGGGGCCGGGGGATACTCCGTGCACAGCAGGTGCAGCGGCGGCTCGTCCTCCTCGATAGCTGGAAAACGTCCGACCGCCTCGAGGAAGCGGTTGTCGGTACGGTCGTCGTTGACCGCGGAAACCTCTACGGTGAGGGACATACCGCCTTCGGCCCAAAACTGGTGGTACTGATAGGGCGGCAGGGTAATGCTTTCGCCAGGCCGCAGGCGCAGCACCGTCCCGGCCGGAACCTCCCGCCACCAGCCGTCGGTCATCACCAGCACCGGGGTGTCGGCCAGGCGCTCCTGGTCGTCGGCGTTGTACACCTGCACCAGGAGGTCCGCCCCAGCCTGGCAGATGATGTCCTCCCGCTTGCTGAAGTGGAAGTGATAGGGCGTGACTTGGCCCTCCCCGACCAGAAGTAGTTTCTGGCAGTAGGTCTTATCCGCGTAGCGGGCCACCGACACGCTGCCGTTGCGCAGGGTGAAAAGCAGCAGCCCCCGCCGGGGGTAGTCGCCGCCCCCGTAGTCCGTCACGTCCCAGCCCAGCATGCAGTCGCGGATTTCGTCGTACTCATGGCCTCTTGTCCGCCATTCTGCTGGCGTCCAGTAGGCGAACGGCGGCAGGCCAAAATGATGCTCGCGGCAGAACTGGATCGCGTCGCGGATATGGCGATTGATCTCCGAGCGCTTCATAGGATGCTTTCCTCCTGCATGTATCCGGGTGGACCGAAGGCGCCGCGCAAACACCGCGCCTCTCGCCTTTCGCCTCCGGGCTAGAGCGGCGTCGTGCGAGGGTGGCGGGCGCGGCGGGGGAGCATCCGCGGGAAGGGGGCGTGCGGCTCGCGCTGATACCAGTAGCCTACCGAGGCGATGTCGTCCGCCAACGGCTCATAGACGCCCTCCGGCCACCAGCCCAGCGCCTGAATGGTGACCCGCAAGTCGCGGCGGAAGCGGATGGGGTCGAGGATGTGCCAGCGGTACAGCCCGTGCTTAGGCACCTGGCCCGGGTCTCTTTCCCAGTAGGGGTAGCCCAGGAAGGCCGTGGAGAAAGTCTCGCCGAAGCCCCAGGCCCCGCCGAAGTAATCCTCGGTGCCGGTGCCGCAGTAAGTGGGGAACTCGCAGTCCCCGTCGAGGTAGAACTTGACCTCCCCTTCCCCCCACCAACCATCCGAGAACTGAGTCCAGGCCAGGTAAGTTCCCACGTACTGCCCGTCACCCCGGACCCCGTCCAAGATGACGTGCTCCGGGTACTGCCGGCTGGTGGTGCTGCGCCGCCACTGAGCGTGGAAATAGGCGGCTTCCTCGGGGATCTCCCGCAGCGCGTAGTCAATCTGATAGAAGAACCCGCCGATCTCCTCGGGGCGCTGGTTCTCCACAGTGATCTCACAGGACCGGCGGAAGGGCATCGGCCAGTATGAGTTAAACCCTCCGCTGGGGTTGACCGCCACTGGTAGAGAGTTGATATTGCAGCGTCGCCCGTGCCCATTGCAGAAAAAATCACCGAGGGGGACCTCCACAGAAGGGGTCTCTTCGCCGTCCCAGCGCATGCGCAGCAGGCAGTCGCGATAGGCCTTGGGGCTGACCGTGATCCAGATGTGCTGGAGGCAGCCCGGGCCTTCGATAGCGGCAAGGATGGTGGTAGACTCAGGTGGAAGAGTAATACAGGGACAGATCTTCCAACCCCGACCTAGCTCGCGGCCGGGGCCTTGCCCGGCGGGGTCCTCCCGCGCGCCGCCTCCTTTCTCTCCTTGGGGATTCTCCGCGCAGATGGAGCGCGTCTCCATGTTGAGGAGCAGAGGTAGATTGCTGAGACTGGGGAAAGGGCAGCCAGCGCTGGTCATTGAGGTCTCCTCCCGGTCAGGCATCTATGCACTCGCTCCCGGCCCCGCCGGTTCCTCCTGGGGGTGTCGAGCGCCAGGTGTTGCACCGGGCCAACTTCGTCGCCCGGTGTTGGGAATCCTGCTGAAAGCGGCTCCGGGTGTTGCGCCCGGGGCCACGTAGCCCGTATACTTTAGCAGTTTAGGCAGATTACGGCGGGGAACAGCCGATTCGTCCGGGGAGGGGGCGAGGGGCTCCCCGCTTTCGGAGGCTAAGTGATGGGCAGCAGAATCGCAGCACTTGTCTTGCTCGGGGCCGCCATGTGGAGCGGGGTAAGCACAAGCATAGCCCAGGAGTCCGCTCCCGCTGCCCTGGAGCTCTACATCTTTCACAACCCTTCCTGTTCCGTATGTCGCAAGATCCTCACCCTCGCCGAGGAGTGGAAACGGCAGACCCCGGGCCTGATTGTGCATCCGGTGGACGACACTAAGCCGGGGGCGGCAGAGAAAGCCAGGGAACTCAAGCGGCAGACCAAAGTGCGGGCCGAGGCGTGGGGGCCCAGCCGAGCGCTGTTCATGGGGGACGGCTGGCTCACCCCGGAGGGCCAGGACCTGATCCAGCGCTTCCACGCGGCCTTGCTAGATCGCGTGGCCGTTGAGCCGATGGCGTGGGTGTCGGACAGTCTTACCGAGATGAGCAGGCGCCGAGACCGCGTGCAAATCCTTGCCGATCTGCAGGGCCTCAACGCGTCCTTGCTTCTTCGCTCGGGACTGTGGGACAGCCTGCGCTTCCCTTGGCTCACCGGGCTGCTCTTCCTGGTCGGATTGCTGGTGGCAACTGGTCGGTCAAGCGGCCGGACGCTGGCGGCCGGCCTGGGATTCTGCGCGGGCCTGGTGGGTGCACATACCCTGGAGGGGATGGGCAAACTGGCCGGCCTGCACTTGGGGAGGAGCCACGTCTGGGTCAGCCTCGCGCTGCATGGCGGCTTGGCACTCGCGGCCTTGGGGCTGGCGTTGTTCTGGCTGCGCCGCTATCGGCAGGAAGGCCGATCAGGGGCGGGTGCGGCCTCACGGGAACCTTCCCTTGCCGCGGCCGGTGACCGAGCCGGGGAGTATGCGGCGCGCCGGCGACTGGCCGGGCAGGGCTTCTTGGCTGGACTGATACTCTGCGCCCTGACTGTGCTGATCGCCCCGGCGGCCCGCTTGCCGGTGCTCGCTGAAGTCTGGAGGCTTGGCGAGTTGCCCGGAGCCGTGCTTGGGCTTCTGGGCGCGCATCTGCTGGGGGTGGTGGCCCCGGCTTTGCTGGTCACCCTAATCGCCTACGGGCTGTGCGCAGCGCCTCGTGTCCGGACTTGGGCGCAGCAGCACCGGCCCGAGACTATTCTGAGCGGCTTTCTCCTCTTTCTGATCATGGCCGCCTTCCTCCTGGCTAATGTCGCCCTTCTCTTGGTCAACTTCCTGGCGGCTTGACGCTGGGGGGAGGATTGTGTTACTCTCAGAAGTGGATGGGCAGGAGAGAGAGGGGCCGTGCTTCATTCCCGGTCCGCCTCGCGGCGAGGGCAACTGCAGCGAGGGGCGGGAATGATTTTTGCCCTTGGTGGGCGTCGTCTGTCGCGCCGCCAGCACCCCGATCCTATCAACTCATAACGCGGGAAGCAGCGAGTCCGCGCGGAGCCAATTGCCCCGCGTGCAGCCTGCCAGTCTGGCCCTCGCCCGCAGGCTGTGGAAGGAGCCACTAGTTATGCCGGTCGTTACCATGAAAGATCTCCTGGAAGCGGGTGTCCATTTCGGCCATCAGAGCCGACGCTGGAACCCGAAGATGGAGCAGTACATCTACCACGAGCGCAACGGCATCTACATCATTGACCTGCACCAGAGCCTGCGCATGTTGGAGGAAGCCTACGATTTCGTGCGCAACATGGTGGCCCAGGGCGGTACGCTGCTCTTTGTCGGCACCAAGCGCCAGGCCCAGGCCTCCATTCAGGAATCTGCCGAGCGCTGCGGAATGCCCTACGTCAACAACCGCTGGCTGGGCGGCATGCTCACCAACTTCGAGACCATGCGTAAGCGGGTCGAGTACATGGAGCGCCTCCTGCGGCAACGCGACGAGGGCGAGTGGGAGCGCCTCCCTAAGAAGGAAGCGCTGGGCCTAGCCCGCGAGGTCGAGAAACTAGAACGCAGCCTGGGAGGCATCCGTAAGATGGAGCAGTTGCCGGGAGGCATGTTTGTGGTAGACCTCAAGCGGGAGGAGATCGCGGTGAGGGAGGCCAATAAACTGCGCATTCCGGTCATTGCGATCGTGGACACCAACTGCGATCCGGACCTAGCCGACTTCGTCATCCCCGGAAACGATGATGCCATCCGGGCCATCCGTTTGATTACGGGGCGCATGGCCGACGCGGTTCTCGAGGGTCGGCAGGAGTTCGAGAACCGACGGGCGGAGGAAGAGGCGCTGGCCGAGGCGGGTGCCGAGGAGGCCGCTCCGCGCCCCATTGCGGAGCGCGAGGTGCTGCGCTACGAACCGGAGCGGCTGTTTGTGGGCCTGGAGGAGGAAGATGAGGTCGCCCAGCAGTTCGTAGACCTGCTAGACGAGGACTAACCCCGCCGGCCCGGTGGGTTGCCCGGACGGAAGGACGATACTAACCATGAGCAAAGAGATCAGCGCGCAAGAAGTAAAGCAACTTAGGGACAAGACCGGGGCGGGCATCATGGCCTGCAAGCGCGCCCTTCAGGAAGCCGACGGGGACATTGAGGAGGCCATCGCGCTACTGCGCAAGAAAGGCGAGGAGATCGCCGAGAAGCGGGCCGGCCGCGCCACCGCCAACGGTATCGTGTACTCCTACATCCACGCCGGGGGCCAGGTGGGGGTACTGGTGGAACTCAACTGCGAGAGCGACTTTGTGGCGCGCAACGAGGACTTCCGGCAACTGGCCAAGGATATCGCCATGCAGGTGGCCGCGATGCGCCCTCGCTGGGTGAGCCGCGACGACGTGCCCGCCGAGGCCCTGGCCAAGGAGCGCGAGATCCTGCTGGAGCAGGCCCGGGCCGAGGGGAAGCCTGAGCATATCATCGCCAAGATGGTGGAAGGCCGGCTCAACAAGTTCTATGAGACCTACTGCCTGCTCGATCAGCCCTTCATCCGGGACGACAGCCGGCCGGTGCAGTCGCTGCTCACCGATTTCATCGCCCGCTCGGGGGAGAACATTGTGATCCGCCGATTCTGCCGCTATCAGGTGGGGGAAGAGGCGTGAGCGAGGAAGCCCTCAGCAGTCCCTACCGCCGGGTGCTGCTCAAGTTGAGCGGCGAGTGCTTCCGCGGCCGGCTTGACTACGGCCTGGATGCGGAGACGGTGGACCGAATCGCCGACGAGGTGCGCCAGGCACTGGACTACGACTTGGAACTGGCCATCGTCGTGGGCGGTGGGAACATCTGGCGCGGCCACGAGGCAGCCGAGCAAGGCATGGACCGCGCCGCGGCCGACTACGCGGGGATGGTCGCCACCGTGATCAACGCCCTGCGGCTCCAGGACGCCCTGGAGAAACTGGGTATAGAGACCCGCGTCCAGACCGCGATCGAGATGCGGGAGGTCGCGGAGCCTTTCATTCGCCGCCGCGCCATCCGCCACCTGGAAAAGGGTCGGGTGGTCATCTTCGCGGGCGGCACCGGCAATCCCTTTTTCACCACTGACACCGCCGCGGTGCTGCGGGCCAACGAAATCGGCGCCGAGATGATCCTCAAAGCCACCAACGTGGATGGTGTCTATGATCAGGACCCGCGGCAACATCCCGAGGCCCGGCGCTATGAGCGACTGACTTACCTCGATGTGCTGAGCCAAGGCCTCAAAGTGATGGACTCCACCGCCATCAGCCTGAGCATGGACACTGACCTCCCCATCATCGTGTTCGATGTCACCGTGCCCGGCAACATCGTCAGGGTCCTCCGCGGGGAGAGCATCGGTACCTTTGTAGGCGGCTCGCAGTCGCCGGAAGGCTGAGAAACCCCGCCGGGGCTGCGGCGTATCACCGAGGGGAACCAGCAATGGACCGCTTATTGGCCGAACAGAAGCGACGCAGCGAGGGCGCCGTGGAGGCCTTCCAGCGGGAACTGGCGACTATCCGCACCGGGGTGGCTACCCCGGCCCTGCTCAACCACCTGCGTGTGGAGGCTTACGGCGACCGCTTACCCGTCAACCAGGTCGCTACGGTGAGCGCCCAAGAGGGCCGGCTCTTGATCATCACGCCCTGGGATCGCAGCCTCCTCCCCGCCATCGAAAAGGCCATCCTTACCTCCGATCTGGGACTCACCCCCACTAGCGACGGGCATCTGATCCGCCTGCAGATACCAACCCTCACGGAAGAACGGCGGCAGGAACTAGCGAAAGTGGTCTCCCGCAAGGCCGAGGAGGCCCGCGTGGCGGTCCGCAACATCCGCCGCGACACCATCGCCGCCATCGAGAAGAAGGAGAAGGTGGAAGGGCTTTCCGAAGACGAGGTGGAGGTGGGCAAGAAGGAAGCCCAGAAGACCACGGACGAATATATCGAAAAGATAGACGCGCTTGCTGAGGCCAAGATGAAGGAGATTACCACGCTATGAGCGGGGCGCTTCCCGACGTGGTGGGCCTGCCGCTCGCCGAGGCGGAGCGTAGGCTCGCAGCGGCGGGGACACCCTACGAGGCGCGCAAGACCTATCCCCGCCCGACTCATACGGGCCGGGTGCGGCTGGGTTCGGAGTGGCGAGTGATCCAAGAGCACCCGGTGGAGCAAGGCGTGCTTCTGGTGGTCGCCCAGAGCCTGGCGCCGCCCCGGGAAGATGACCAGGCGTGACCCGCCGGCGGGGGGCACGTACGTTCTCGTGGTCCGCTTGTCGCGGGAGGCAGTCCTCACCGTCGGGCGGCTGGGCGGCTTACGGTTGCTCGCTGCCACCTACCTTTATGTCGGCTCCGCCCGCCGGGGGCTTCCCCACCGGCTCGCGCGGCATGCCCGCCCGGAGAAGAGTTGCCGCTGGCATGTGGACTACCTTACCGCCGCTGGGCAGGTATGCGGGGCGTGGGTTTGGCCGGTGGGGGAGGAGTGCGCCCTGGCCGAGCAACTAGCTGCCTGCCCGGAAGTGTCGCCCGGCCCCTCCGGGTTCGGCTGCTCGGATTGCCGCTGCCCCACGCACCTCTTCCGGTGTCGCCAGTCGCCGCGGGCCGCGCTGGCCTGGCTCCGCCAAGGCCTTCCGGACTTGGTGACAGAACTGTCCGGGCGGGGTATAATCCAGGCGGTCTCCCGGCGACAGGGAGCATAACCGTCTGGCAGAAAGCCCGAGGGTCTCGTGGACGAAGCCCTGAGCGGACTGATCATCCCCCGGCACATCGCCATCATCATGGATGGCAACGGGCGCTGGGCCCAGCAGCGGGGCCTGCCACGCCTGCAGGGGCACTTCGAGGGCCGCAAGGCCACCCGACGCGTCGTCGAGGCTTGTGTGGAGTTTGGCGTGGAGGTCCTGTCCGTTTACGCCTTTAGCGCCGAGAATTGGCGGCGCCCGGCGGAGGAAGTGCAGGGCCTGCTGACGCTTATGGAGAGCGCCTTGCAGGAGGAGCTGGCCGACCTGTGTGGAAACAACGTCCGGCTGATTCCCACCGGCCGGCTGGGGGAGTTGCCGGAGAGTCTGCAGCGGGTGCTGGAGAAGGCACGCCAGGAGACGGCGAGTAATAGCGGGCTGACGCTGAACTTGCTGGTCAACTACGGGGGCCGGGCGGAGATCGTGGATGCGGCGCGCTCTTTCGCCCGGCGGGTGCAGGCGGGGTGGGCAGCGCCCGATGACTTGAATGAAGAGGTCTTGCGTCAGTACTTGTATGCGCCAGACCTGCCCGACCCCGACCTGGTGATTCGTCCCGGGGGGGAACAGCGCTTGAGCAACTTTCTGCTCTGGCAGACGTCATACTCTGAGTTGCTGGTCATGGACGTGCTCTGGCCGGACTTCGGCCGGGAGCACCTATTGGCGGCCATTATTGAGTTCAACCGTCGGGAGCGGCGCTTCGGCGGCGTGGCGGATACCGAGTCTGATTGACTGGCGTGTCGTCACCCATAAGGAGGGAGTCGCGGAGATGCTGAAAGGCAGAATGCAGTTGCTGTTGGGCCTGGTTACGGGGCTGATCCTGGTCAGTGCCCTGGCCGCTAGCGCCGAGATCGTGATTTACGCCGGCGACGATGACCTCCCCACGGCAGGGGCGCTGCCCTTGGCGACGGCCGGCGAGATCAAGGTGAATAGCGCGCCGGTGCTGGAACTGCCCGGCGGCGGAGGCGGCGTGCCTCTGGCGGTCCGCGCCGAGATTCTCGATACCCGCATGACCGAAATTCTGTCTTCGGGGCGAGTAGGGCCCGTAACCATCGGCGCGATCCGAGGCAAGCCCACCATCTGGGTAGGAGAGTATCGTTTCGTCACCGTTTACCCCGAGGACGCCGCCGCTCTGGGCATGAGCGCGGCCGCAGTGGCGGCGCAGTGGGCGGCGCAGTTGCAGGCCGCGCTGCTGAAGACCAGCCCGGCGCTCGGCCCTAGTCCGGAGGAGACCAGAGCAGGGCTGGCCGGGCCGACCGAATAGCCTGGCCCCCGCTCAGAGGTAGCTGTGCGGCTGGAAGAACTCGGCGAATTCGGGTTCCTGGCGCGCCTGCGCGACCGGCTGGGCGGGTCGGCACCAGGAGTAGTCTTGGGCAGCGGCGATGACGCCGCTGTCCTGCTTTGGGAAGGCGGCAAGTACCTGCTGGTCACCACCGACGCGGTGGTAGAGGGGCGTCACTTCCGCCGCCAGTGGTTCACAGAAAGGGAGATCGGGGAGAGAGCGGCCCGCGCGGCGCTCAGTGACCTTGCCGCGATGGGCGGCCTGCCCCGAGGCCTGTTTGCGTCTCTCGCTCTTTCCCCAGAGCTGTCGGTGGAGGCGGCGGAGGCGCTGGCGGAGGGTCTGGAAGCCGGCGCCGCGGCGTGCGGCTGTCACTTGTTGGGCGGGGACTTGGCGGCCTCGCCAGGCCCCCTTTTCATAGACGTGGTCGCGGTAGGCGAGACCGAGGCCTATTGGCCACGGTCAGGAGCCCAGCCGGGGGATGCCGTGCTGGTGTCCGGCTCCCTGGGCGCCAGCGCTGCGGCGCTCGCCCTGCTGGAGCGGGGCGTGGCTCCGGCCCACCTTCCGCCGACCCTGCGCCGACGCTTCCTGTGTCCTGAGCCGGCCTTTGATGTGGTGCAGGCGCTCCAGCCTCTGGGGAAAGTCACCGCCGCCATAGACATCTCTGACGGATTAGTTGCGGACTTGGGACACCTCGCCGCAGCCAGCGCCGCGCAGATCTGCCTCCGGGCTGACCGGGTGCCCCTGGCCGCAGAGGTTCGCGCGGCCGCCCGCCAGATGGGAGGCGATGCTGCGGCTCTCGCTCTCACCAGCGGCGAGGAGTATGAACTGGCCTTCACAGTACCGCGCGTTGCCGTGGAGGGGGTACAGAGGGCGCTGGCCGAGGCCGCGGCGCGACCGGTGACGGTGATTGGGGAGGTGAGGGCCGGCCGCGGCCTGGTGGTCGAGGGCGGACCGCCCTTACCGGCCGGCGGCTGGGATCACTTTAGCGCGAGGGAGTGAGCAGGCGGTCGAGGGTAACGAACACAAAGCCCTCCCGGCGCAGGCGGGTGATGATGTCGGGCAGCGCCTCCAGGGTGGGCACGACTCCATCATGCAACAGGATGATGTCCCCGGCATGCGTCCCCGCGACTACCCGGTCCGCGATCAGTTGCGCCTCGGGCGTGTTGTAATCGTGTACGTTCACGTCCCAGCCGGCGTAGGTCAGCCCCAGGCCGGCGGCAATTCGATTGACCTGGCTGTTGCTCTGGCCGCCGGGCGGGCGGTAAAAGCGTGGCGCCTTGCCTACTACCTGGATCAGTGCCTCGTTGCACCCCTGCAGTTCCCCCTTGATCTCCGCCGGAGATAGTTGCGTCAAGGTGGGATGAGTCAGACTGTGGTTCTGCAGGCTGTGCCCGTCCTCGGCGGCCTGGCGTAAGAGAGTGGGGAACTCCAGGGCCTTGCGTCCCACCACGAAGAAAGTCGCCACCACGCGGTGCTCCCGCAGGAGTCGCAGCAGCCGCTCGGTATAGCCGGGGAAGGGCGTATCGTCGAAGGTGAGGGCCACCATCTTGGCGTTGCCCAGGGGCAGGGCGCGCCGGATCTTCAGGATCAGTTCCCGCGCCGGGCCGGAGCCGCGACTGACGGTGAACTGAGCGCCCGAAGCCAAGGTCACCGCCACCTCCAGCCCGCCGTCCGTGGCCCCGTTTCTCAGGCGCACCCCGTGGATAGCAACGTCATGCACCCGCACCCCTGCGGGGTTATGTGCGGCCCGCAGGCCAGGGAGGAAGATGACCAGCACCCCGTCCTCGCGCTCGACCTTGACCTCGGCGGGCAAGGGGTCGCGGGTCTGGAGGGCGAGGGTGAGGCTGCCGTCGGCGTGGGGCTGCAGGTCCACGCGGATCTGCTCGGCGGGTGATCCCGCAGCATCCTGGGGGCGCAGGAGTGGGAAAGTCCAGGAGTGCTGCCGGCCGTCAGAGAGGTCGAGCTCGGCGAAGGTAGGCGGCTCCTCGCTGCCCTCAAACTGGCGAGGCTCGGCGGTCGGAAGTGGCAGTGGCGTTACCGGCGTCGGCGGCTCCGTCGGCCTGGTGCCCATTTCCATCTGCAAGGGGAGTAGCCCCACCTGCACCTGGGTAGTCTCCCCGTCGGTCACGGTTACCTTGCCTTCCCAGGGCCGGAGATTCTCGACCTCCAACCGGAGAGCGTGCTCTCCGGCCGGAACGTTTTCCAACAGCGCCGGGCTGGTCCCCCGGTTTTCCCCGTCCAGGATGATCTTGGCCCCGGCGGGCACCGTCTTGACGTTGATGCTGCCGACCTTGCGCGACAAGACGAGCTCTACGGTGGTGGTCTCACGGGCCTTGACGACCACAGTGCGCTCCGCCAGTCGGTAGCCCTCCAGGAGAGCCGTCACCTGGTACTCGCCGGGCGCAAGGTCCGCCAGTTCCAGCGGGGCTGTGCCCCGGGGCTTGCCACCCACAGTGACTTGCGCCCCTGGGGGCTGGGAAGTGATGCGGAGTTTCCCCACCAGTCGCTCCAGCCGATAAGTGAACTCGGCCGGCTTGTCGCCGGGCGTGACCTCGACTTCTTGGATGAGTTCAGCGTGGCCGGGAAGGGTCAGTTTGAGGGTGTGCTTGCCGACGGTCGTGCGGGCGATCACCGCCGGCGCCTTGCCCGCCGGCTCATCGTCCCAGGTAACCTCCGCGCCTTCCGGCTGGGAGATCACGCGCACCGAGCGGGTCTGCCGCTCCAGCGCGAATTCCACCTCCACCACACCGCCTCGGGGCACCGCGACCTTCTTCTCGGCGACGACGTACCCGTACAGACGCACAGAAACGGTGTGTTCGCCCGCTGGCAGATTGGGGCTGCGCAGAGGGGTTTTGCCTATCTCCTTGCCATCAACAACTACAGTCGCCCCGGCCGGCTCGCTAGTGACTTGGATCGTTCCGATCAGGGGCAGTTCTCTGAGGACGATCTGGTCTGCCGCCCGAGCCTTGGGAACCGCCGCCAGGGAGACCGAGTGCCTCTCATAATTGGGCAGGGAGAGCGTAAACTCGCCGGGCAAGGCTTCAGCAGGCAGCAGAAGTGGCGTTAGCCCCAGGACTTCCCCCTCGCGCCGGACCTGTGCGTAGGGCGGATCGCTGAGCACCAGTCGCCCGCTGCCCGGCACCGCGGTCAGTTGCGAGGTCAAGGCGATGAACACCAGGTCGCCAATCTCGATCTCGGCCCCGGCCTCCGGCTTGGCGTTGATGACGTCGTCCAGCCGCTGCGGTCCGGTGCGCAGCGATCCGGCGGGAGCGCCGGCCCACAGGGGGGGAAGGAATTCCACCCACTCCAGCCCCGGCTCGGCGGCCAGAGCATGGAAGGCGAAGTAGGTGGCATCCGTTTTGAGCGGGTTGCCGGCGAAAGGGAAGACCTGGAGGTCGGTCTGCTGCGGGGTGGAAATCACCGCCAGCACTCGCCCTACCGGCGGCAGAACTGCCTGCAGCGCCGACAGCAGTAGAGTCTGCTGGGCGCGGGTCTCTGCTGGCCAGGACAGGGGCGGCGTGACCGCAAGCCGCGCCACCCGCGGGCGGCAGTCAGCCGCGATCATCTGCAGAAAGGACGGCCCAGAGCCCTCGGCCCAGAGCACTCCGAAGACCAGCACCCGGCACTGCAGTTGCCCGGCCACCGTTGCAGCGACACCGGGCCTGCCTGCGAGAATCTGCTGCTCGTTCGCGGCGAGCAGGTCCTGGACGCGTCGGCTGTCCTTGAGGTCCAGGAAGGGGTTACCGGCCAGTCCTTGACGAAGCAGGCGCGCCGCCTCTACCCCGGCGGAGGGGTCGACCCCACTCACGGAGAAGTTGGCTATAGCGAGCGGGAGCGGCGTGAAGGGCGGCGGGGAACTGTCGGGAGCAGCACG
>CALFVE010000204.1 GCA_937928475.1 uncultured bacterium
AGCGAGGCGGCGGGCCTCCAGTGGATCGTCGGTGAGCAAGAGATCCAGGCCGTCGGTGCCGTCGCCGAGGCGCCCCACGGCGTTGAGCCGCGGGGCGAGGCGGAAGGCAATGTCAGTGGCCCGCACGGTTCCCGCCACACCACTGATGTCCATCAAAGCCCGCAAGCCAGGCCGGCGCGTGCGTTCGAGCAGGCTCAGCCCCGCGGCGGCTAGGATGCGGTTTTCCCCGCGGAGCGGAACCACATCGGCCACCGTGCCAATCGCGACGAGGTCGAGAAAATTGCGCTGGAGTGAGTCCTCCGGCACTCTCTCCCGACGGCACAGGGCCGAGGCGACTTTGAAGGCCAGCCCCACGGCGGCCAGGTCGCGCTCGGGGTAGCGCGAATCCACCCGCTTGGGATCCACCACCCAGGCCGCGGCGGGCAGCGTGGCCCCCGGCTCATGATGGTCAATGACCACTACATCCATGCCGCAGCGCCGGGCCAGGGCAATCGGCTGATGCTCGGACACGCCGCAATCCACGGCCACCAGTAGGCTGGCGCCCAGTTCGGCGGCGCGATGGATGGCCGCCGGGCTCAGTCCGTACTGCTCCCGGAGGCGATGCGGGACATAGTACTGCGCCTGGCAGCCGAACCTGGCCAGGACCTTCGCCAGAAGCGCCGCCCCGGTCAACCCATCGGCGTCATAGTCACCGTGGATGAGCACCCGCTCGCGCCGCGCGCTGGCCTGGTGCAAGCGCTCCACGACCGGCGCGATGTCCGGCAGCAGAGCGGCGTCATGCACCCGCGCCAGCGAAGGTGCCAGGAACTCCGCGATCTCCTGCGCCTGCTCCAGGCCGCGGTTGCGCAGGACGGCAACCACCAGCGGGTGGGCTCCAGTTTCAGCGGCTAGTCGGGTTTCGGCGAGAGGATCACGTGGCGCAGTCAGCCAGCAGGCAGCCTCACGCCCTTTCATTGCGTCGGCCTTTCCTAGTCATGCACAATCGGGAGGAGTATACGCGCGGGCGAGAGGGCTGTCAACGCAGAGACGTGAGCGGGCCGGTCTCCGGCCAGGCTACGCGTGGCTTCAGCCGGCCGCTCCGCAGGGAGGAACTTGGCGACGCGGTTTGCTAGGGCGGAATGTCCCCCCCCCACCCGGACCTCAATAGGAGCACACCCGGCCGGCGGACCCCGCCGGGCTGTCACAGGTGGCGCCGCGAGGTCCTGGTCCCGGTCCTGGCGGGCGGAAGTTGCGGATAAAGAGCCGTGATCTGCGGCTCTACACTGATCCGAGTGCCACTTCACAGGCATCCGTCTAGAGCGACTCGGCCCGCGGTGGAGGGTACAGTGGCTCGACGGTACGAGTGGAGGCATGCGAGTACAGGACGAACCCCGGGGGGGCACCCCGGGGCTTGCGCACGTGTTTGGCGAGGGTGACAGCGACCTCCACGGCCCGGTCGGAGCGGCGGCGGCTGAGGCCAGCGGCGAGGCGAGCGGCGAAGTGCAGAGCGGTCTCGGGGACCTGCTCGGGACGGCCGCCCGTGCGCAAGAGGACGTGACCGCCGGGGCCATCTGCCACGTGGAACCACAAGTCGTCGGGAGAGGCCTCGTGGAGCAGGCGGTCGTTCTGCAGGCCGGTCTTGCCGTACCATAGCGTCCAGCCCTGGGGAGCAACCAGCCGGGGGATGGGCGGCGATTCAGGGCGACGCCGGGCTGGGGAAACCGGACGCTTGAGGTAGCGGCGGCGGCGGAGTTCCTCCTCCAGTTCGGATAGATCGGGCAGGTCGGCACGCTCAATTTGGTCGGCGAGTTCCTCCAGGTACTCCTCCTCGCGCCGGTCAGCCTCGAGAAGGGTGGGCAGGGTGCGAGCCGTGCGCTGCGCCTTCTTGTAGCGCTCGAAGTAGCGCTGGGCGTTGTCCTGGGGCGAATAGTTCGGGTTGAGGGGGATGGTTAGCAGGCGCTCGCCTTCGGCGGTATAGTGAGGGACTTCGACCTGGGAGGCGCCGGGCGCCAGGCGCCAGAGATTGGCGAGCAGGGCTTCGCCGTACTCGCGCCAGCGGGCCGCTTCGGCGGCGGCTTGCGCCGCAGCCTCTCGCGCCTGCCGGCGACGCGCCACCGCTTGACGGGCGCGAGTGACGGCCGCCTGCAGGCGCGCACGCGTTGCCCGGGCCTGCGCGGCCGCTATTTGTTCGGCGAAGGCTATCTCCAAGGCCGCACTGAGGCTGGGGTGAGCCTCCGGAGAGATTTCCGGCAGGGAGAACAGACGGGCCGGGTAGGCCAAGGGAGGAGCGTCGGGCGGCCGGTAGAGGTAGCCGCCAGGTTCGGCAGCCTCGCGGAGAAGATCGCCGATGGCTTCTTGCAGGGAGGCGGCCCAGCCGGTCGGCTGGCGCGCGCAGGGCGACTGGGGGTCGAGTCCGGTGCGCGCCCAAAGTTCCGCCAGGAGGAGCGGACTTGCGCCCTGGAAGCCGCGCATGAGCAGCACGCCCAGGGTAGCCTCCGGGCGGTCGGCTGCGGCCCGCCGCAACGCTTCCGCAGTGACGCGGGAGAGCGGGGGGAGATCGGCCCCCGGCGGAGGCGCGTACGGTTCGCCGGGCAAAAGCACGCGATAGCGGTTGACGGTCGCCGGAACGTGGCGGGCCGCTTCCCGGATGACGCGAGAGGCGTCCAGGAGCATCGCATTGGCCCAACGCCCGATGGGCTCGATGAGCAAAAGGCAGCGGGAATCGGGCCCCAGGTTTTCGGCGTTGGAGAAAGCCAGGGAGAAGACGCGGTCAAAGCCCACCTGGGCAGCGCTCTCTAGGCGGGCGCCCCGCAGGAAGCGGCGGAGCACATCCACGAAGGAGCACGCCAAGCCGCGCTCGGGTTCCTGTCCGAGGGTGAGATGGACCCGCGCGTACTGGGGCTTCCACGAAAGGAGCAGTTGGTGAGGCTGCTCGCGGCGGGAGAACTCCAGAACCGCGGTGTCCGGGGCGGGCATGAAGACGCGGCTGACCCGCGCGCCGAGTAAAGCGGCGGTCACCTCGTGGGTGACCCCGTAGAGCACGAGGCTGTCGAAGGTCATGGGCAGGCACCTTCACACCAACAGGAACTTGGCCTCAGCGGAGGCAATCAAGGTGCCCTGGCGGTCGGACAACTCGGAGCGAGTGCGAACGAGGCGGCCGCGGGTCTCGATCTCGCGGGCGCGCGCCTCAACCGGCTCGCCGGTGGGGAGGGCTCGGTGGTAGCGAACGCAGATTTCGGCCGTCACCGCTTCGCGGCCCTGGGCGTAGATCATGCGGGTCATCACTTCGTCGAGCAGGGTGGCGACGATTCCCCCGTGGGTGATGCCCTGCCAGCCCTGGTGGTGACGCTGGGGAACGAAGGTCACCACGTACTCTTCTCCCTCCTGGCGGAAGTCATGCAGGCGGAGGCCGTGAGGGTTCTCCGGCCCGCAGGCAAAGCACCAGCGGTCGTCTTTGACCGGCCACATGGTTGACCTCCTCCCCAGAAAACCAAAGCAGCCGTCGGTGCAGACCCGGCGGCTGCGGGTCCCCGACCTCGCCCGGCGAGGTCGGGAGCAAGAGGCCCGTGCGGGCGGCGAGGGCTAGACGACGCTCTCTTGGGGGAGCGCCGCGTCGAGGATCTCCACGGCGTCGTGGAGCAACTGCGGCGACCAGGTGTCCTGCTTGAGCGCCTCCACGTCTA
>CALFVE010000205.1 GCA_937928475.1 uncultured bacterium
GCGAGGAAGCGAGCGGAGGGGGAATAACCAGGCGCTGGGCGACGGGCGGGCTGACACCGTATACCGAAAATGAACTTGCACTTCACACCGCCACAACTGTACCTGCCGGGGCTGCACGTGGGTCTGCACCACTACCTGCTCCTGGCCGCGATGCTATTCGCCATGGGGCTGTTCGCCGTGGTCACCCGCCGCCATGCGGTAGCCGTGCTGCTGGGGCTGGAACTCATGCTCAACTCGGCCAACCTCAATCTGGTGGCCTTCAACCACTTCCTGAAGCCCGAGGTTCTCAGTGGACAGGTCTTCGCGCTGATGGTCATTGCCCTGGCCGCCTGCGAGGCGGCGGTGGGACTGGCGCTGATCCTGGCCCTGTACCGCAACCTGGGTAGCGTAACGCCGGACGAGGTGGACCAGCTGAGGGGGTAGTTGGTAGTTGGTGGTTGGTGGGGAACGGAGAGACACATCGCAGAAGGGAACGCTGCCGGGCACTAAGTTGCCGCGACGCATTCACGATTGCTCATGTCTTGTGATCCTTGTCCCCTCGAAAACCTGGACGAGTCTTTGACCTCCGCCGAGGTCGCCGCCTTGGCCGACGCGGCAGACGGCGCGCCGGGCTGGCGAACCACCCTGTATGTGATGTGGTTCGCGCAACTGGTGGCCATCATCGGCTTTTCGTTTGTGATGCCCTTCATGGCGTTCTACGTGCGGGAGTTGGGCGTCACCGACGAGCGTCTGGTGCCCTTCTGGGCCGGGCTGCTCGGCTCCGTCACCGGGTTGGCCTTCGCCGTCGCAGCCCCGCTCTGGGGAATCGTGGCCGATCGGGTCGGACGCCGTCCCATGGTGCTGCGCTCCATGTTTGCCGGCGCGGTGGTGCTAACCGCGATGGGCTTGGTGCGGAGCGCGTCGCAACTGCTGGCCCTGCGTTTTCTGCAAGGAATGCTGACCGGGACGGTGGGGGCCTCGGTGGCGATGGTTTCCAGCGTCACGCCTAGGCGCCACCTCGGTTTCAGCCTGGGCCTGATGCAGACGGCCGTGTTCGCGGGCGCTTCCCTGGGGCCCCTGGCTGGGGGCGCGGTGGCCGACCGCTTTGGCTATCGCCTGCCGTTTTATGCGGCGGGGGCCATGCTCCTGTTTGCCGCCCTGCTGGTGCTACTGTTCACGCGGGAGTCGTTCAGCCGCAGGGAAGAGCGGAAGACCGAAGGAGGAACGCTGCGGTTGGTGCGGAGCACTCCCGGTTTCAGCGCGATGCTGGCAGTGTTCTTGCTGGTCAACCTGGCAGGGACGATTGTGGCGCCGATCTTCCCGCTCTTTGTGGAGCAACTGAGCGGCAACCCGGCGACCAAGGGGACCCTCACCGGAATGCTCATTGCGATCAGTGGGGTGCTGGCGGCGCTGGCCGCGGTGGCCATCGGGCATCTGGGGGACCGGATTGGGCAGAAGAAGATGCTGGTAGTCTGTACCCTGATGTCCGGGCTGTGTTGCCTGCCCCAGGCCATCGTCACTAACGTTGCGCAGTTGTTGGGCCTGCGCGCGGTGCTAGGCCTAGCCAGCGGAGGCACCGGGCCGACGATTAACGCCCTCGTTGGCAAACTGGTGCCGCGAGGGCGGTACGGCCGGGTCTACGGCATGACCTCCTCGGTGGCCGCGCTGGGGGCGGCCCTGGGGCCGCTACTGGGGGGAGCACTGGCCTCGGTGCTGGGTCTGCGGATGCCCTTTGTCTTGACCGGAATGATGCTGGTTTTCATCTCTGGCGTTGCCACCTTGCGCGTGAAGGAACCAGCGCCAGTGGCGACCGCCCTCCCGGAGGAGACCTGGGCGGCCGTCCCTGAAGCGGCGGACCTGGAAGGGAGCAAACGCAGCCTGGCGGCGACGCGCATGAACTGAATCGCGGTTTCTGTCGCTATTTGGTCGAGTTTGATGAATATGGTTCACCTGGCGTGGCTTATACCCATCCTGCCTTTCGCCGCCTGCGCCGTGCTGCTCTTTTTCGGCAGTGCTCTGACCCGGCGCCTAGGCGAGAAGGTAGGCTGGGTCGGTGTGGCCGGGATCGCCGCGGCCCTCCCGTTTTCCCTGGGAATCTTGGTGGAACTGATCCTGGGGGCGGAGCCGAGCGGCGGCAGCCTGGCCTGGGCGACCCTGGGGGATCGGGTCTTCTCGGTCGGTTACTACGTGGACGCCCTCACCGCCGTCATGCTGGCCATGGTCTCGGTGGTGGCCACCTGCATCCAGGTTTACTCGCTGGGCTACATGCATGGCGACCCCCGGTTCAGTCGGTTCTTTGCCTATCTCAGCCTCTTCTGCGGCTCGATGTTGCTGCTGGTGGTCACCGACTCGCTGCTCGTGTTGTATGTGGGCTGGGAACTGGTCGGCTTGTGCTCGTATTTGCTGATCGGCTTCTGGTTCGAGCGGCCGGCGGCAGCCCGCGCGGCAATGAAGGCCTTCATCACCACCCGGGTCGGTGACGTGGGTTTCGCCCTGGGCGTTCTGCTCTTGTTCTTCTACGTGCCCAGCCTGCGCTACGGTGACGTCTTCGCGGCGGCTTACGGTGAGGTCATCCCCACGCATATCCTGGGGATTGCCGCGCTCCTGCTTTTCTGCGGAGCGATCGGCAAGAGCGCGCAATTCCCGTTGCACACCTGGCTTCCCGACGCGATGGAAGGCCCCACGCCGGTCAGCGCGCTCATCCACGCCGCGACGATGGTGGCGGCCGGTGTGTTCATGGTCGCCCGCCTCTTCCCTGTCTTCTACGTGCCCGCGGCAACCGCGACGCTGCTGGGTCTGCCCGCGCTGGCCGTGGTCTGCCTCATCGGCCTGATCACTGCCCTGATGGCGGCCGTCATCGGTGTGGTGCAAAGCGACATCAAGCGGATGCTCGCCTACTCGACCATTAGCCAACTGGGGTACATGATGGCCGCGCTGGGACTGGGTGTGGTGGGCTTTGTGGCCGGGGTC
>CALFVE010000206.1 GCA_937928475.1 uncultured bacterium
TCTATGCTTCGGAGGACCCCGCGGAGCCCATTAACCGGGTGCGGGAAGTGGGGCTCTCGACGTGTCAGATCGGCTGGCCACCCTTCGGCACCGTTGAGCAGGGCCGACGCGTGCGCGCCGCCGCCGACGCCGCCGGCGTCGAGATCACGACCCTGTGGGCTGGACTGCCCGGACGGGCGGTGTGGAACTTCCTCCAGGGGCCGATCACCATCGGCCTGGTGCCCCGCGACTGGCGGCAGGTGCGCGTGGAGGCCCTGGAGGCCGCGGCGCGAGTCGCCGCCGAAATCGGTGTCCCCTCGATCACTACTCACGTAGGTTTCCTCCCCGAGTATCCGTATGACCCGCTCTACCTAGAGACCCTTGAGGCGCTCAAGCAGGTCGCCTTCACTTGCCAGCGCCACGGGGTGAGCTTCTGGTTTGAGACCGGCCAAGAAACGCCCATCACCCTCCTGCGCACCATCCAACTCATCGGCACCGACAACCTGGGCATCAACTTGGACCCGGCCAACCTCATCCTGTATGGCAAGGGCAACCCGGTGGACGCCGTGGACGTGTTCGGCGAGTGGGTACGCGGAGTTCACGCCAAAGACGGGGAGTATCCCACCGATGGCGACCACCTGGGGCACGAGAAGCCCCTGGGCGAGGGCCGGGTCAACTTCCCCGTGCTGGTGCCGAAACTCAAGGCTAAGGGCTTCCGCGGGGCGTTGACCATCGAGCGGGAGATCAGCGGCCCCCAGCAGGTCGCTGACATCAAGAAAGCCATCGCCCTGCTGACTCCGCTGCTTTGAGGTTGCCCGGAGAGGTGCGAAGTCGTACTCGAGCGACTGCCTGCCGTCTGGCGTGAGGAGGGAGGAGGCGGGAGAAATCCCGCGCTGGGCGCCGGCAACTATTCCGCAACTTCGCGCCTCAGCGACTGTCTATTTCCATGCTGTACGACGAGCGATCGGCTTGATGAGGAGTTCCATGGCCAGCAAAGGCGGCTGTCCCCGCGCGGAGAGGCTGTCGCAATACCTGGACGGAGAATTGCCCCGCAGGGTGCAGGCGGCCGTGGCCCGCCACCTGCACGGGTGTCCGCGTTGCCGCCAGGAGATTGAGGCCCTGGAGCGCCTCCAGGCCCTGTTGGGGCAGGCGCGAGCGCCTGCGGTCGCGCCGGACCTTGCCTCTAGAATCCAGGCAGCCTGCGCGGGGGTTCGGGCTGTAGGCTCTCTGTCCTGCCGACGTGCCAGGGCGCTCATTTCCGTTAGTTTGGACGGTGAACTGGAAGCCAGCGACGAAGAGCGCCTGTGGGCGCATCTCTTCCAGTGCCCGCGGTGCCTGCGCCGGTATCGCGAGACCGAACGCCTGACGGCCATCGCCCGGCGGCCCCGCGAAGTGACGGCTCCTGCCTATCTGCCTGCGCGCATTCTGGCAGCGGTGCGGGGTCTAAGGCCAGCGCCGTCCCGGCGTGTGCGCCGCCCGGCCGTGGTCGGACTCAGCGCCGCTGTGCTGGTGTTAGTTGCTGGGGTACTGACATTGGCGCTGCACGGTCCGAGGACCCCGCTGTCGCGGCCGGCGCAGGCTCCTGCCGTCGCCTATCACCTCCCCGGCCCTCCCGCTGTTGAGGCAAAGCCGCCTGCCGATGCTGCTTCCGTGGCTTCGACGCCGGAAGCGCAGGCGGGATCGAGGCAGGCTGCTCGGCGGAGCGCGCCGCTCCCTGCGCGTGGAGGCGAATCCCTTCCTGCGCCGCCTGGGGCTGAGGTAGCGCTGCCGATGCCGAGCGCGGAATTGGCGACGCCGGCGCCGCACCTTCCGGCCGCGCCGCTGCCGGCCGGGCCTGCCTCTGCGTATGCGGCGCCCACTCCGGCGCCGGCACCGACGCCGATTCCGGCGCCCAGCGCCCTGCCCCTGCCGACGCCTCCTCCCGCGGCCATCGCCGCTGTTCCTCCCTCGATTCCCGCAACTCCTCGACCCCTGGAGGCACCGAGCCTGCAACCACCGCCGGCCCTGGCCACGCGGCCGGTAGTTACTCACACGCCGCCCGAGCCGGTGCGACAGTTGCGGTGGACCCCGGCCCAGGAGTCGTCCGTGGTGGTGTTCCAGCGGCGTCCCTCCGACCACGACAAGGCCCTCGCCGCCGCCAGCGAAGCCTTGAGCAACTATGAACGGCGCCTGCAACGTAGCGAGACCAAGGGGATCGTAGTTAACTACTAGACGGAGAGCCAAAAAGGAGAATCGGCCCCGACCGGGAACCGGCACGGGGCCTTTGTGTGTCTAAGCATCGGAGAGTGACGCGCTTGTTCCCGGTTCCTTGCTGTGCCGGTCGCTATCCCCTGGGGCGCTTGCTGTGCCTGACTCTCGTTTGCCTAGCGGCTAGTTGTGGGGCCTGCGGCGGGGGTAATGCGCCGGCGCCGGCGCCGCCTCCGGGGGAGGTGCCGCTCTTTCAGGCAGATCGGGCCTTTGCCGACCTGCAGCGGCAGGTTGAGTTCGGCCCGCGCCTGCCCGGTTCTGCCGGCCATCAGGCCCAACTGGACTGGATGAAGGCTACCCAGGCTCCGCTGGCAAGTCAGGTGGTGGAGCAGACCTTCAACGCAGCGACCCCCTTCGGAGGCCCCTTTACCTTCAGTAACCTCATCGCGGTGTTCGCCGGACGAAGCGCCCAGCCGGTAACTATGCTCGGCGCGCACTGGGATACCCGGCCGGAGGCCGACGAGGACCCGGACCCCGCTCGCCGCAGCCAGCCGGTGCCCGGCGCCAACGATGGCGCCTCGGGGGTGGCGATTCTGCTCGAACTTGGCCGCCTCTTCCGCGAGAGCCCACCTCCTCATACTGTCTATCTCGTGTTCTTCGACGCCGAGGATTCCGGCAAAGCCGGCTCCGGGATGCTCGACATGGGCTTCTGTCTGGGCTCTAACTACCTCGCGCAGCACTGGCCGGAGGGCCTGGCTCGGCCCGACCGCGTAGTCATCGTGGACCTGGTCGGCGGGCAGTCCAAGCACAATCCTCGCGTGCCGGTGCGCACCGACCTGGGGGGAAACGATGTTTTTGATCTGCGCGTAGAGGGCGGCTCCCTGGCCCAGGCGCCGCAACTGGTCAACGAGATTTG
>CALFVE010000207.1 GCA_937928475.1 uncultured bacterium
CCTGGGCCAACCGGCAGGCGGAGATGCTGATTCAGCGTATTATCGCCCAGCAGCCGGCGCTAGCCTTCCGTCCCGGCAAGTTCACGAGTACGCAGACCGGGCTGGATTTTTTCGCCGAATCGGTGGATAAGGCGGAACGGCGCTTGTCGCGGCTGTTCGTTTTCCAGCGTCTGGGCGGGCAGTTGCCGTGGCTCTTCCACGCGGAGGCGGCGGAGTTTACGGAGCATGGGCTGGTCACCGGTCCGGCGACCTTCTACGCGCTCAGTCCAGATGGCGACCGGGAGTGGGGACGGATGGATCGGGTGGAGGTCAACCTGGGGAGTCTGCGGTTCATGCCGGGGATGGTCGCACGCACCGTCAGCCACATGAGCATGGCCGAACTGCGCGCGGAGCAGCGGCGGCGGGAGGCGGAGTCTGCCGGCGGAGGGCGGCGGTATGCGGTGGAACTACACTGGCGGATCAGCCTGGCCTTTGCTTGCTTGGCCTTCGTACTGCTGGCGCTGCCCGTCACCATGCGTTTTGCCCGCGGTCAGAGCCTGGTGGGAGTGCTGGCTACCTTGCTTGTCGTCTTTGTTTACTATGTTATAATGCTGTGGCTACGCATGGCGGCTGAGGCCGGTTCGCTTCCCCCTCTCATCGCAGCCTGGCTCCAGAACGCAGCCATTTTCGTCGCCGCGGGACTGGCCCTCTGGCGCCAGCGCTAACTGTCGGCTCGTTGGTTCTGCCTCCCGCGGCCGCTGGTTTGGCCGGCGGGGCGGCGAGGTTGCCGACGGAGTTTGCATGATCTCCCATGGGCCGGTTGTGTTACCCAACCCGAGGCGAGCGCAGCGCGCGGCGGGCGGTTCTGCCGGCGGTCGTGGTGCTGTCGCTCGCCGCGATAGCCGGGGAGGCGGCGACTCTGCAGCGGCTGCCGCCTGCGCAGTCGGCGCTGGTGCTGGCGGCAGCCGCCGAGCCCGAGACGCCCGCCGAGGAGGCGGGCGCTCCCGTAGAGACGACCGCGGAGCCTGCCCGGGAACCGGAGGCCGGTGCGGAGGCGCCGGCGGAGGCTGGCGAGGCTGAGTCCCCGGTGGAGGCAGGCACGGCGGTCCCGACTGCTGCGGAGGGCGGCGTGATGAGCCCCCAGTTCCCGGGGGAACCGGCCGAGGGCAGAGTGGCGATCGAGGCCAAGGAGGTCCGGATTGAGGAGGGCGTATTCCACGGCCGAGGGAACGTTACCATCCGCTCCACTCAATACACCCTGCGGGCGGAGGAAGCCGAACTCGATGCGGCCCGCGAGTGGGCGACGCTGCGGGGGGCCGTGACGCTGCAGGGGAAGTACATCACCACCATGGGGCGGAGCGTGCGTGCCAACCTCAAGACCGGCGAGTGGCGGCTGGAGGAGGGCGTCTCGGCCGTCATTGAGCCGGAATACTTCGTCGCCGGGCAGGTGACCGACCGGCTGTATCTGGGAGCCAGCCGGGCAGAAGCGCCCTCGGAGGAAGGCCCCATTACCCTGGGGGGAGGTCGCGTCACCTCCTGCAATCTGGAGAAGCCGCACTACCTGGTTTCCGCCCGCCGCGTAGAGATCCGCCCGGGGAAGAAGGTAATCGCCGAAAGGCCGGGCTTCTACCTGCTGGGCAAGCGGGTGCTGGAGTTGCCCTTCCGGCTGGTCATGTCCCTGGATGAGCGCAAGAACCAATATCTGCCGCTGGTGGGTCAGAACGAGGTCGAGGGCTTTTATGCTAAGTTCGCCTTCGCGTACCTGTTGGGCGCGCTGGGCGACGGACTGATCCGGCTCAACCTGACCCAAAAGCGGGGGATCGCGCTGGGCTTTGACCACACGCTGGACGGCAAGGCCCAGCAGGGGACGGTGGGCTTCATGTTTGAGCCGTCCGAGGGTTCACTGACCAGCAGGGTCTCACACCGCTACCGGATCAGCGAAGTCTGGACCTCCGACCTGACCGGCAGTTACGAAAGCAACACCGGGTACTTCGGGAACACGACGAACCTGGCCAGCAGCCTGCTGGTATCCCGCCGGACCTCGGGGGGGCAGATGCAGATGGGCTACCAGCAGTCGCGCTCGGGCGGCGGCCTGTGGTCCAGTCGGCGCTCCACGCAGACCTTCAGCCAGCGGCAGCGGTGGGGCGCGGACGGCGACTGGTATTTGCAGGCAACGCTGGAAGATTTCTCTTACGGAGGCAGCACGCCCCGGCAGCGCAACCTGGACACGCGACTGCAGATGAGCCGGCGGGGGCGGGCCATGGATTTTTCGCTCCTGGCCGGGAAACTTTTCGAACTGGACCTGCCGGCGGGACAGCAGAGGCGGTATGCCCTGAACCGTTTGCCGGCACTCTCCATCCGCAGCGACAGTCGGCGGCTGGGCAACTACCGCCTGCTCGGGCGGGTGCCCTTCGAGGCAGAACTGAGTCTAGGTGAGTTCGAGCAGCAGCCGGATGACTTCAGCGTCTTCCGCTCGGGCCTGGACCTGCGGATGGGCGGCAATCGCCAGCAGTGGAGCAGGCGCACGGAGGGCACGGTCAGCGGCCGCTTCCTCCAGGCCTTCTATAGCGACGGCTCAGCGCAGTATATCCTGGCCGGCGGCTTGGACCTGGAGCACGACCTGGGCGATGACTGGCGAGCGCGCTTCCGCTATGACCACCAGGAGCGGCAGGGCTTTGCTCCCATCAGTATTGACTACGGCAGCAAGGCGGATGACTTCTACCTGCAACTGGTGCAGGCGCGGACCGATCGCTCGCGGATCGAACTCAGCACCGGCTATGACCTGGTCGGCTCGTTCTGGCAGGACCTGTGGCTGCGCGCTGAGTACATGCCCTCCCGGCGCACTAAGTTTTCTCTGCAGACCGGCTACAGCCTGGAGCAGTCGAGTCTGCGCCCGCTCGCTCTGATCTGGACCACGGTGCGCAAGCCTGATTTGTTCATGACACTCGCCACCGAGTATGACCCCGGGGGAAAGGGTCTCACCCGCGCCACCACGGAGATTGACTGGCGACTGAGCCGGCTGTGGCAGATCGCCCTGGTGAGCGGCTACAGTGGGTACAGCAAGTCGCTGGACACGCTGGATATCCAGGTTCAGCGCGACTTGCATTGCTTCATCGGGACACTGACCTACAGCAAGGCGCTGAACCAAATCATGTTCGGCCTCGGCATCAAGGCCTTCCCCGCGCCGGAGCAGATCATCGGGATCGGTCGGGGCGGACAGCAGTTCCAGTCGCTGCCCGGACAGTACTTCTAGCGGGTGCACTTTTACGTGCTCTCTTTGCGCCGTCTGAATCGTCTCCTGGTTGGGCTGCTGATGACCACAGCGGGAGCGGTGGCGCTGTGGGCCGCGCCCGGCCGCATCCCCTCGGCTCCCGAGATCCGGCGGGCCACGCAGGAGGTGCTCGCGCAGGCCAAGTACCGCCACCACGGCCCTAACCCGGTGCAGGCGTGGCTCAACGCGCGGCTGGAGCAGTTGCTCAAGGCGCTGGAGTCCTGGCTAGAGAATCTCACCGAGAGTCCGCTAATCGGACAGTGGGCGCAACTCATCTTCTGGGCGGTGCTCGCAGTAGCGCTGCTGCTCCTGGTATTCCTGGGGGTGCGAGCGCTGCTGCGCCGGCGGCGCGAGCCGCGCCCCGAAGCGCCCCGGCGGCGGGAGCCGCGCTCCCAAGCGCCGCGGCGGCGGACTGTGGCTCCCCAGGCGGCGGCCTCTCCCCTATCGCTGCACGCACAGGCGCGGCGCCTCGCTGAGAGCGGGCAGTTCGGGGCCGCCCTGCGCGTGCTGCACCAGGCCTGCCTGCTGGCGCTGGATCGCCGCGGCCTGCTGGTGGTCCGCCACAGCGCTACCAATGGGGAATACCTGCGGCAACTGGCCCCGTATCCTGAAGCGCGACTACTGCTGGAGCAGGTCGCACGGCTGGTGGAACTGCACCTGTACGGCGGGCAGACCCTAGGCGAGTCACACTACGCGGAAGGAGAGCGCTGCGCCCAGGCCTTGCTGCGAGGAGGAAGCGCGGGATGGGTCGGCTGAAGACAGCGGGGTTGGTGGTCGGCCTGTTTGTTTTCTTCCTACTGGTGGAGATGCTGATGGGGAGCCGATCAGCGCCGCCCTCGCAGGAGCGGGATCACTCCAGTTTGAGCACTAACCGCTGGGGCACTCAGGCGCTGCTGGAAGTTTGCCAGCGACTGGGGCTGGCCGTTGAGCGTTCGGGCCAGCCGTTCCAGGAGGGCTTCCTGCGGCCGGGCGAGGTGCTACTGATGCTGGGGCCGCAGCTTGTTCCCCAGCCGGAGGAATACGAGGCACTGTGGGCGGCCGTGCAGGGAGGAGCCGTGCTGGTGCTGGGCGTCAGTGGCGAGGAGACACACGCGCCGCTTGCGATGCTGGGCGCGGGGGAGGCCGGGCGCTGGGACCCGCGGGCAGCGACCGCGCTGACTCTCGCCTATCTGGGACTGAGGCTGCATCCTTCCGGAGCGCCTGCTCAGGTGCCGGTGACCGCCGCGCAGGCCCCGTCGTCTCTGTCGGCGGCGGCGGCAGTTCAGGTTCCCTCTGCCCATCGCCTGCGCCGCGAGTCGGACCCGGCTCGCCTGCGCCGGTGGCTGGAGAGCGCCATCGGCAAAGAGCGTGCCGCCGGGATGCGCCCGCTGGAAGTCAGCCGTCTCCAGGTCTTGGCGCGCGATGAGGGTGGAATCGCGGTCGCGGCTCTGACTGTGGGTCGGGGGAGCATTTACGTGCTGAGTGAGGTCGAGATGCTGAGCAACGAGTGGCTAGGAAAAGCGGATAACGCGGTGCTCGGCCTGGGCCTGATCACCGCTGGCGGCTACCCGAGGCGGGTGGTGTTCGACGAGTACCACCATGGTCGGGTTACTTCTGCGCCTCCGCCCAGCGACCTGAACTACCCGGCCTTTCGGACTGCGGTTTGGTTGGCGCTGGCCGCTCTCGCCATCTACACGCTGGGCTTCGCCTGGCGCTTTGGGCGCCCCAAGCCGGCCGGGGAGCCCCCCCGCCGCTCGGTGCTGGAGTATGTGGAGGCGCTGGCCGGGCTGTATCGGGAGGCGGGCGCGGGAGGCCTGGCCCTACGCACTATCGGGGGTGACTTCCGTCGCCACCTGGCCGAGCGCCTCGGCCTGCCGGTGCAGATTCCCGACGACATGCTCATCCGCGCCGCGGCAGGTCGGGGCATGGAGGCGAGCCGGTTGCGGGCAGTTCTCAGCCGCGTTGCTTCTCTGTCGGAGGACGATCGCCTTCCCGAGGCGGAGGTGCTCCGTCTTACTCGCGAGATTGCCGATTTGGAGGAGGTCATTAGCCAGCATGGCCACCAGTGAGTCTCCCACCGCTCGTACCGCCGCCCTGGCCGAACGCCTGCAAGCGACGATGCATCGGGCTATCGTGGGGCACGAAGAGGTGATTGCGCACTTCCTGGTCGCCTTGCTTGCCCGGGGGCACGTGCTCGTGGAGGGAGTCCCCGGCGTGGCCAAGACGCTCCTGGTCCGCGCGCTGGCTGCTTGTCTGGGGCTGGAGTTCAAGCGGGTGCAGATGACGCCGGATCTGATGCCCTCCGACATCATCGGCACCAACGTCTTCGAGCCGGAGCAGCGCACCTTTCGGCTGCGCC
>CALFVE010000208.1 GCA_937928475.1 uncultured bacterium
TAGGCGTCCTCGCGGCCGACCGCCAGGACGGTAGCGCCGCCGACCATGGGGTAGCCGCACCCCTCATAGCGGGCGGTATGCCCAGTAACGATGGAGACGCCGAAGCGCTCGCACTCGCGGTGGATGACGCCCCAGACAATGTCCAGGGCCTCGCGGTGCATGTCCACGGGGAGGTTGAGGTCAATGGTGAGGTAGCGGGGCGGGAGGCCGCTGGTGACAGCGTCGCTGAGCAGAATGTGAATGGCGAACCAGGCGGCGCGCTCCCAGCCGTACTGGGGGACGATGAAGACCGGGTCCGTGGTCAGGACCACGGCCTGGTCGCCGATGCGGACGATGCCGACATCCACGCCGCTCTGCGGGCCAACGAGCACCTCCGGGCTAGGCGCGCCCAGGCGAGGGTAGATCAGTTCAGCGAAGACCTCGGGCGAGATCTTGCCGAGCGTGGGCAGTTCCGATACAGACACGATGGGGCTCCCTTCTGAGTGTACTCAGCCCGCGCGGGCCGGGCTCAGGCCCCTCACTAAGCCAGGCGCCTTCAGCCGGCCCCTCCCCTGGCAAACACCAACGAAATACCGGGGCTTTTGTCCCCTGCTATGGTAACTCGACCAGTTCGACGTTGTCTACCCAAACCTGCGGGGTGCGGCTGGAGGAGACGGCCAGTTGCAGGCGCACCTGGCAGGCGTGGGCGCCCTCCGGAGCGGTGAAGGGCTTGCCCCAGAGGTCCTCGGCCCCGCCGAAGCGTGGGTTGGTGGCGAGGGTCCATTCCTGGTGGTCCTGGCGCTCGTTCATCAGCCAGTCGTGCCCGATATGCTTGCCGCCAGCGAGGCTCTCCTCCCAGAAGAGCCAGACCTGGAAGGCGGCGTAGCCACGGTCCGGCCCCGGCTGCCGATTCTCGAAGAAGCCACCGGTGTTGCGGTAGCGGAGGCGGAAAGCGTACTGCTTGCCCGGCGTTACTGGGACGACCTGGTTGACCAGGATGAAGCCGCCCTTGATGCTCTGCACATACTCCTCCCAAGTCATCTTGGTGTTGTCCTCAGGGACCGCCGGGGCCTGGGTTTGGCGCAAGAGCAGGCAGGATTTGCCGCCGTAGGCGCCCTCAGACCAGAGCATCGCCTCCGCTGTGTTGCGCTGGTCGAGAAGCCGCCAACCCGCAGCCCCCTCTTGCGCGAGGGGCTCTTCGAAGCCGGGATTGCGAAGCAGATTAACACCTTCGGGAGCCTCAATCTCGAAAGTTCCCCACTGGTCCGGCTGCAGGCGGGCTTCGGTGCTCAGGTCGGCGGTCATGGCAGTGTCGCGATTGTAGTAGTACAGCCGCAGAACTCGGTCTCGACCGGTTTGGTCCGAAAAAATGACCCCGACATCGCCTCGCAGGCTGAGCGGGAGTCGGTCGAGGCCGAGATCCCGAAGAGGGATGGCGGCCTCTAGAGTATAATGGTCAGCGAAGCGCCGGAACTGCACCTGAGCGTCGCTGAGGCGCTCCACGCGGTCAATGAGGGTCGCCATGAACCGCACCGGATTGGCGGTGCCAGGGACGGTGGGCCGATACAGCACGGCGATCGGTTGATCCTGGAAGGCGCCCAGCAGCAGGCGGAGATCGCCGGGAGCCGGCTGCCGGCGATGGGGGTCGGCCTGCGGGTCGGTCGCTAGCATCAGGTCCACGCAGTCGCCGCTGATGAACAGCCGCTGCCAGTCTTCCCCCTTATTGAGCAGCGGCGTGGCGTCCTGCACCTCGTACGCGAGATACAGCCGCTCGCGGTCATACTGGAGGGCCACCCGCGCGAGGCGGTTCTGCCCAGAAGTCAGCGCAATTCCCTCGTTGAGGTTCCATTCGGCGAGGTCTCCGTCCACGGCGATAGGCGCCCGCGCCTGCGTTATCCAGGGGATCGGCCGGCGCTCTTCCGCCGTTGGCGGGCGCTGCCGGAACTGGGCGGCACGGTCCACGTCGGCTTGGGTCAGCGTAACCGGAGCAGTAAAGCGCCCGGCCTGCTCTAGGCCGCGCAGCAGGAACAGATGATGAGCGTCGTTGGCTCCATTCATGACGTAAACCCGGCCGTCCGGCCCTTGCCAGAGCACATTGTAGGACTCGCTCCAGGCGGCCTCTGGACCCAGACGCGTATCCGGGTCCAGCAAGGCCTCGACGTAGAGGCCGTCGTCGGTGAGCAGATAGGCACGGAAGTTGTGCCACCAGTTCCAGAGGCCCACGACGTTACCCAGACCGGGGAGGCTGACCTGCCCGCAGAAGCCGTTGCCCCACAGGGCCTTTGGGCCTTGGTCGGCCGGGCCGGGCAGTTGCCATTTCAGGCGACCCTCGCGGGTGTAGCAAGCCAGGCCGACGAGTTCGGAGGGAGGAGGCCCACCCGGCTGGCGCGCGGGCACATCATAAGAGACGAAGAGATCGCCGGCGCGGCTCACGTAGAGGCCGCTGACGGCACCGCGGATAGTGCCGGGCACTAACGGCGACTCCACGATTAATTTGGCCTGCTGAGGATCGTATTGGGGCGCGCCCGCGGCGGTCCAGCCCTGCACATCGAGGCGGTAGACGGCGGTGCGATCGCGGCAGAAGCCGCCTACGTAAATGCTGAAATCCGGGCCGATGGCTCCGCCCCAGCCGGCATACCACTCCATCACCTGGGCCGAGTCCTGCAGGTCACTGCGGCTGAGCGTGTCGCGCCAGAGGAACTCCTCGGGCTGGGTGAGACCGTCGCCGTTGCGATCGCACCAGGTGTAGTTCCTGCCGATCTTGTCGCGGAAGACCTCCGGCCACCAGTCGGCCAGCACGTGGTAGCCTAGGTCGCTGTCCCAGACCACGTTGCTGGTGCCGTCGCGATTGCGGTAGGAAGGGCGAGAGAGTACGCCAACCGCCGCCACGGGCACGAACTCGTCCCCCCGGCGCATCAGGAGGGTCAGGCCGTGGTGCGGGTTGTCAGTTACCAGATACTCCCGACCGTTGCGCCGGAGCAGAGGGACGCCGAGAAGGCGGGATAGGCCGGTGCTCCCGGTCAGCGCATAGGGCTGATCGCGGTCGAGGCGGCGGGAGATGGTTGCGAGAGGTGTATAGGTCCGGTGGGTGAAGTCCAGTTTCCATTCGCAGCCGAGCGCCAGAAGGCGGCTGGGGTCCTCGGGGTTGGGCTGGAAACCACCACCGCCGTAGATGGCCGGGCCTAAGTACTCGCGCAGGAGGCGGCCGGTGCGAGCGTCCCAGATGCTCACCCGCCGCGGGGAGGAATCGTCCTCGGCCACCCAGAGGCGGCCGTTATCGGTCACGGCCAGGCCGCGGGGAACTAACATGCCCTCGGGATCGTACTTACCTACCCAGGGACGGCCGCCGGGCTTCCCGATGGCGCGCAGGAACTTGCCTTCGGGCGAGAAGACCTTGACCTGGAAGGACCTGCCCCAGTCACTCACGTATATCTCGCCGCCGGGTCCGGTCGTGACGCCGAAGGGGGACTCCAGGCCGTCGGTGATGAGCGGACGGGCCTGCTTGGTGGTCGGGTCTACGCTCAGCACCCGATTGCCACTGACCGCCAGGAGCCTGCCGTCGGGCAGAGCCTGGAGGCCCACTGGCGAGGGCAGCGGGACCTCATCGGTCTGCTCCCCGGTGGCGGCGTCAAGTACGAGCAGTTTGTCGTCGTAGAACATGGACACGTATATTCGGTCCCCCCACGCAGCCAGGCCGAGAGCGTTGGTGGTCTCGCCCACGTCAGAATCAAAGTAGCGGGTTTGGCCGGCGTAGGTGGCGGGCCGAAAGTTCATCTCCCGGCGCAGGTCCCAGAGTTTGTACTGCTCGTGCCGATACGGCCAGGTGGCGATCTTGAGGGCGCCGACCTGAGCGGAGAAGCGGGCATACCGCCCGGTGCGCTTGTCTAGGCAGAGCAGCAGCGCGCGGTCTACTGCGTTGTCCCCGCCGGTATAGGTGCGGCTGTTGTCGGTAAGCACGGGCCCGGAGACGAGGGCGTAGAGGTAGTCTCCGGAGACGGCGAGAGAGATACAGCGGGGGTAGACTTCCCAGTGCACGCCCCATTGCCGCTGGCCTTGCTCATCCACGGCGATGATGGCCCAGCCTTTTTCGGAGCCGGGGGCGCCGAGATATACCCAGTTGCCGTCGGTAGCCGCGGCCTGAGGGTTGGACTCGTCGGAGAGCCAATCGCCTTTACCGTCGAGCGTAGGCCAGGGCGGATTGCCCGGATTGGTAGCGCTCATCAGGTACTCAAGTTTGAGCGGCGGGTGATAGAGGCCGCGCAGTTCGTAGTGGCCCGCCGGCAGGGGCCGGCCAAAGTTGTCCAGCCCATCCCACTGCTCGGCGTTGCGTCCCACCCGCCGGTACTCGCTTTTGAGCAGCCAGCGCAGCAGTCGCCCAGCTCGATCGTAAAGCCCCAGGCTGACCAGGCCCTCCTGGGGAAGATCATAGGTCAGCCGCAGCGCGCCGGGCTGCTCCAGAGTCGCCTCGGTGGCGACCGTGAAGCGGGAATCCAGTCCGGCCCACCAGAGCTGGAAGGTCGCGGGCCATTCGTCACCCTTCGCCGGAGGCTGGCCGTTTGGGGTGAGCAGGGTCCAGGGAATCTTGATTTCCTGGGTATAGCCGTTGGCTTCGGTGCGGAAGGCCTCTTCGGCGCCGCGAGCCAGCAGGTCGGCGAAATCCTGGGTCTCCAGGGTGAGCGCTGGACGCTGCCCGGCGGTGTCGTACCAGGCGCAGTAGTAGGCCGGTTTGCCGGTTCCCGGTAGGACGCGGAACTGCAAGCAGTCGCCGCCGTTGAAGCCCTGGCCGAGAGCCACAGGGTTCTGGTTGAAGAGAGGAAACGCGCTCAGCCAGGAGACAGCGAGGTAGAGCGCCTGCTCGTCGTAAGCCACGCCGAGGGCGGCCGCATAGCGCGAACCCAACAGACGGGGGGCGAAAGCGGCCGCGTGCAGGCCGACGGGCTTCCAGTCGGCCAGGTCGCCGTCAATGGTCACCGGCTCGGCCAGACGACGGACGGCCAGGCGAGTGGCCCCGCGAGTCAGAGGTGTCTCGATCTCCTGGTCGGTCGCCCCTCCGCCGTCGAAAACGAGCGTCCCCCAGCGCTTGGGGTCAGGCAGATAGTTGCGCAGATCGGCGGAATCGGGAGCCGTGAGGTAGTTGAAGGTGAAGTGAGTGTTGGCGCGCAGCAGTTCGACGGGCAGTCGCCGTAGGAAATCCGGCCCCAGACCCGACCAGACGAAATCAAAGAAGAGGGTGAAGGCAGCAGTGGCGGGCTGGCCGGTACGGGTCAGCAGTTTCCAGGGCAGGCGGATCTCCTGGTTGTAGCCGCGGCGGTCGGGAGGGGCCTGCGCCGCCAGCCAGGCGCCAGCGGCGCGGGGATCAGCCAGAGCAGGGCCGGAGTCGGACACGATTTTGAGTTGCCCACCCTGCGGCGCGTAGCCTGGCCAGCATTGTACGTGCGTGATCTGGTCGGTCTGCAGGTGAATCTCCAGTCCGCCTCCGCCCGTCGCCGGCAGCATGGGGTCTACCCACAGCAGGGCAAGATACAAGGCCTGCTCGTCGTAGCAGGCTCGTACCTCCACTCGCTGGCCGAGGCGTCGGGAGAATTGTTGCAGCGCGGCGGCGATTTCGGCGGTGAGGTTTTCGCCCAGCCGCAGGGGAACGTAGGCCAAGGCAGGTGGGCTGCTGCCCCACTCCCGCAGGTTGCCGTCAACCTGGATGGGGCTCGCGCACCGCGGAATGCTCAGCGGCGGCGCGCTTCTGACCCCGCCCGCGAGGGCCGGGAGGCTGAGTAACAAGAGCCAAGTTGAGAGAACTGCGCGCACAGCAGAAACGCCCTTTCGGCAAGAGTGGAGGATCAGCCCGGACTTGCACCCAGCCGCGGCTTCGGGAAAAACCTGGAGGGCAAGCCTGCTCTCAGCGGCCCCCTAAGCGCTTGGCTCGGCCCTAGCAATTGTTCCCTCCGCTAGCAGAGACTGTTGCTAAAGTGACCTCCCCTCAAGGAGAGGGTACTTCTCGGGTTTGCAAACCACCCGTTTACGTCTGACCACTATTCGATTTTCGCGTCTGCCTGCCGGAATCAGGGCCGATTGTGCCTGAGCCGGCAGCAGATTGGTCAGTTTGTTTCGCTGTTTGAGGGTTTTCACCTCCCGGTTTCGTTAGCTGGACACAATCCGGGCCTCGGTGGGCTACAAATGACCTCCCAGAGCTTGGCTAGCCGCTTGCAGTTGACGACAATGCAGGTGATTAGCGCCTGAATAGTCACCTTCGCCAGCCCCCAGTAGCGGGCTTGGCGCAGTCCGTGATAGCGCTTCTGTTCGGCAAACTTGCGCTCGACGCCGGGTCGCTCGCGTTGACTGTCGGGATCAGCCTGG
>CALFVE010000209.1 GCA_937928475.1 uncultured bacterium
GCACCGGGTCTTTCCTAGAGGAGCAGGCCGAGCGGCTGGGCATCTCGGTCAAAGGGGAGTTTGCCGAACTGGCCTTCCAGTCGCAGCGCCCGCTCAACCTGGGCGAGCGCTGCACCGTGTTCATGGAGACGGAACTCACCCGCAATCAGCAAGCGGGGGCGAGCACTCCCGACCTGGTGGCCGGGCTGGCTTACTCGATCGTCTACAACTACCTCAACAAGGTGGTCGGCTCTAAGCGGGTTGGGGATCACATCCTGTTTCAGGGCGGCACCGCGCTCAACCAGGCGGTGGTGGCCGCCTTCGAGCAAGTCACTGGCAAGCGCATCATCGTGCCGCCGCACAACGAGGTGCTGGGCGCTCTGGGCTGTGCCCTGATTGCCAAGGAGGAGGTCGGCGAGGGTCCCAGCACCTTCAAAGGCTTCGGGGTAGTGGAAACCAAGTACGAGGTGGAGACCTTCGAGTGCGGCGACTGCCCCAATCATTGCGAGATCAACAAGGTGATGGTGGAGGGCGAGGCGCCGCTATTTTACGGCAGCCGCTGCGAGAAGTACGACGTGCGGGAGCGCAAGGACCAGGCGGAGACGGCGCGCATTCCCGACCTCTTCCGGGAGCGGGAGCGGATGCTGCTGGGCTCGTACGTGCCCAGCCGCCCGCTGCCCGAGGACGCGCCCCGCGTGGGAATGCCGCGGGCGCTGCTCTTCCACGAGCACTTCCCCTTCTGGCAGGCGGTAGTGACCGAACTGGGCGCGCAGCCGGTGCTGTCCAGTCGCACCAACAAGCGCATCATCCACAACGGCGCCGAGGCCTCGGTGGCCGAGACTTGCTTCCCGGTCAAAGTCGCCCTGGGCCACGTGCTGGAGCTGCTGGAGCAGGAGGTGGACTACCTGCTGCTGCCCAGCGTGATTACCGTGGAGCCGCGCGACGATACCACCACCGACAGTTTCGTCTGTCCTTACAATCAGAGCCTGCCTTACACTACCCGGGCGGCGCTAGACTTTGACCGCCACCATGTGCAGTTGCTTACCCCGGTGGTGTACTTTTCCCTGGGCCGCAAGCACCTGATCGAGGCCCTGACGGAAATGGGCGAGCGGCTGGGGGCCACCCGCAGCGAGGTGGTGCGTGCGGTGGACGCCGGCCTGGCGGCGCTGACCCGCTTTCGCCAGGGTATGCAGGAACGCGGACGGGAGATTCTCGCCGGGCTGACCGACAGCGACACGGCCATCGTGGTGGTGAGTCGCTCCTACAACGGCTGCGATCCGGGGGCTAACTTGCGTATCCCGCAGAAACTGCGTGACATGGGCGTGCTGCCGATTCCGCTGGACTTTCTGCCCCTGGACGACATCCGGCTGCCTGAGGGCTGGTTCAACATGTACTGGGGCTACGGGCAGCGGATTCTGCTGGCGGCGCGCAAGATCGCTCAGGACTCGCGGCTCAATGCCCTGTACCTCACCAACTTCAGTTGCGGGCCGGATTCCTTCCTGCTCAAGTTCTTCAGCGAGGGCCTAGGCGACCAGCCCTGCCTGGTGATCGAGGTAGACGAGCACAGCGCCGACGCCGGGATGATCACCCGCTGCGAGGCCTTCCTAGACAGCCTGGCGGCGACCAAGGGCCGCCCCCGCCGGCCGGGGCGGGACTTCCACCCGCTGACCCTGGACAAGAGCAGCGGTCGCACGGTGCTCATCCCCAACATGAGCGCTCATGCTTACGGCCTGGCCGCCGCTTTCGAGGCCTGCGGCGTCTCTGCCGAGGTCCTGCCGCCGCCGGACGAGGAGACTTTGTACTGGGGGCGGCAGTATACCTCCGGTAAGGAGTGCTTCCCCTGCATTGTCACCACCGGAGACATGGTCAAGTTCACCAAGCGGCCGGACTTTGACCGCAACCGCTACGCCTTCTTCATGGGCGGCTCCGGCGGGCCTTGCCGCTTCGGGCAATACAATACCCTGCAGCGCATGGTGCTGGACGACCTGGGCTATCCCGATGTGCCCATCTATGCTCCCAACCAGGCGGCTAGTTTCTACTCCGACCTGGGAATCATGGGGCGGAAGTTTCTCCGGCTGGGCTGGCAGGGCATCGTGGCCATGGACCTGCTGGAGAAGGCGCTCTTCCAGACGCGCCCCTACGAGACCGAGCCGGGGGCGGCGGAGGAGGCCTTCTGGCAGGGAGTCCGGGAGGTCTGCGAGGCGCTCAAGCGGGATGAGCGCTCGCTGGTGGCGGTCTTGCGCCGCGCCCGGGAGCGATTTGAGCAGGTGCCGGTGGACAAGCGCGAGCCGCGCCCGCTCATCGGCCTGGTCGGGGAGTTCTACGTGCGCGCCAACGCCTTCAGCAATCAGGACCTGGTGCGCAAACTGGAAGCCTTGGGCGGAGAGGTCTGGTCGGCGCCGGTCTACGAGTGGTTCCTCTACCGCAACTTCCGCCGCGACATGCGAGCCGCGCAGCGCGGGGATCTCAAACTCCGCCTCAAGAATTGGGCCAGCGACCGGGTGATGCGTCGCGATGAGCAGCGCCTGGTGGCTGCCTTCGATGGGTTCTTGAACAACGCGCACGAGCCTTCTACCCTGCAGGTCCTGGACTACGCCTCGCCCTATGTGCATCGGACTTTCGAGGGCGAGGCGATCATGACGGTGGGTAAGGCCGTGGACTTCGCCCGACGAGGCCTGAGCGGGATTGTCTCAGTGATGCCTTTCACTTGCATGCCGGGGACTATCGCGCAAGCGATCATGCGGCGGGTGCGCGCTGACCACGATCAGATCCCCTTCCTGAATATGGTCTATGACGGCCTGGAACAGGCGACGGCGGAAACCCGCCTGGAGGCGTTCATGGCCCAGGCGCGCGAGTACATGAAGCGTCGGCGGGGCGTGGGTTCAAAGGTGCACTGACGGAGAAAGGGACAGGCACTTTTTCCGTGAGTGTTCTGTCGGACGACGGAGCAACCCGGGTCTGGAAAAAGTGCTTGTCCCTATTTCGTGTGGAGGTGATCGCATGAGTCAGGAAGACGCGGCCACCGCGGAGTGCGCCTACCATCCCGGGTATGCCGCGCAGGGCCACTGCCCACGCTGCGGGCAGCCGCTCTGCGCCACCTGCCTCGCCGCCCACGAGCAAGACCCGCGCTACTGCCCAGCCCCGAGCCCTCCGCCACCTCCGCGCCGGCCTAACACGGCCGCTATTGTCCTCGGAGTCGTCGCCGGAGTGCTTTTCTTATGCCTGATCGTGGTGATTGCCGTGGCCGTGGTGTACTACCGGAGTGCGCGCGCTCCGCTTCCCGTGGCCGTGACCAACCAGTTGCCGCTGGAGTTGCCCCCGTCTGCTTCCGGGCCGCCCGGCCCGCCTTCGCTGGCCCCGGAACCAATTTCCCCTCCCGCCGCTTCTTCCCGAGAGCAGGCCGCCTTGGCCGTGGCGCTGGCCGACAAGCCCGGCTGGGTGGGCAAGGTCAATTGGCACAAACCGGACTGGAGCGAGGTGCGGGTGTGGATCGGCCCCTTCGAGAACGACCTTCGCCTCAGCCGCGCGCTGTGGTGGGACCCCGTCGCCCAGGCCTACCAGATCATGGACGAGGGGCCGGTGCCCAAGCCGCCGGCGCAGCCCGCTGCGCCACCCCGACCCTCCGGGCCGCAACCCGGCGAGAAGGCGGCCAAGGCCGCGGCCCTGGCAAACGATCCCGGCTGGGTGGCGAAGGTGGTCTCCCACTCCTCCGACTGGAAGAAAGTAACGGTGTGGACCGGCCCGCCCCAGAGCGAATTCGTGTATGAGTACCGCTTCCACTGGGACGACGGCCTCAAGCAATACGTGCTGGACCACGTCGGCCCCCTGGGGGGAGACGAACAGCCGCCAGGAGAATAGAGCGCCGCACCTCCGTCATCCTGGTCCTGCCGCCGACTGCCGTTGCGCCTGCCGTCCCAACTGCCGTTCCCCTGCATGTCTCCCACCGCCAAGACAATTGAGGCTGTGCTGGTCATCGTGGTCAGCCTGGGGCTGGGCTACTTCTGCCGCCGGCGGGGATGGCTGAACCAGGAGCAGTCAGGGAAGATCAGTCGGGGCGGCCTCACCTGGCTCTCGCCGCTGGTGACCTGCTCGGTGATGTGGGCCTTGCGGCCGGTCGGTTGGAGCGCTGCTTTCTTGCCGGTGGTTTGTACCCTGTGTATCGTGCTGATGTGGCCGGTGGCGGCGGCTCTCGGCCGCCGGCTGTTCTCCGAACCGGCCTCCCGAGCGCCCTGGGTGATCTGTGCCATGTTCTCCAATCAGGGCACCACCTACGGGACCTTCCTGTGCTACATCGCGCTGGGTGCGCAGGGGGCGGCCCTGGCCAGCATCTTCGTGTTGCCCTTCACCCCACTTATCTACTTGCTGGGCTTTTTCATCGCCGGGCGGTACCTGGGTGAGAATCTCTCCCCGGGAGCCGTGCTGCTGAAGGCGGTACGTCCGGGCTACAGCCGCAACCCCCTGCTGGGACTGCTGGTGGGCCTCTCGCTGCTCGCTCTGGTAGGTCGCCTGCCGGAGCGGCTGCTGCCGATCCTGGACGTGCTGGTGCCCCTGGACAGCGCGGTGCAACTGTTCTGCATCGGGGTCACGCTGCGCTTTTCGGTGATCGGCGGCTATCTGCGGCCCATCGCCGTCATGCACGCCCTCAAGTTCTTGTTCACGCCCCTGCTCGGCCTAGGCGCGTCCCTCCTGCTGGGGCTCTGGGGCCAGGCAGGTAACCAACTGGTGCAGGTGGTGCTGATTCAGGCCTCTACGCCGGTTGCCATCTGGTCGCTGGTGGTGGCCCAGGCGGCGGGCTTGAACCTGAATCTCGCTAACAGCCTGTGGATCACGACTAACCTGTTCGCCATTGCTTGGGCGCCGGTGGTGCTGGCGCTGGCGCGGCTGCTGGGGAAGGGCTAGCGGGCGACGGTCCCCGACTTCCTCCCTGGCCCAAACTATTGCTGTGCACCCCCGTCACGCCCGCATGGTGCTGGTCGCTCATGATGAGCAGGACATTCGGCCTGCCGCTGTCGTGGTCAGGCACCGGCAAGTGCTCTCTTATCTGAACTCCGCTTCGCCCCAGCCGCTGGGGGTCTGCCAGTTGTTGATGGCGTTCCAGTAGTATTGCAGCGCGCGGACCGAGCCGGAGGCATCGCTCCAGTCTAGGTTCCAGTCCCAGGCCACTCGCTTGCCCGGCGCCGGCAGGAAATCGCCAAAGTAGGTCCAGGGAATCTTCGCCTCGACGTTATACCCCTGCTTGTCGTCCCAGACCTTCAGGGCCAGATCAGCGCCCGGCACTATCTCCAGGCGAGGCTGGATGCGGGTTACCTGTGCTCGTCCTCGGGTAGGGCCGGTGGCGAAAAACGCGGGGAGCACGAACTGGTAGTCTCGATCCGTCCAGCCGTGGGCGCGAGGCAGTTGGGGATCGGTCGAAATGAAGACCTCCACGCAGTCGCCGTTGAACAGCGTAGAGAGTACACCGGTGTTCAGAGCCGGGGAGGAGTCAGTGATGGCGTACCCGAGGTACAGATAGTCCCGATCGTACATGGCATACCCGGTGGCCTGGTAGCGGCCTTCGCTCCCGGGCACTTCGATCTCCTCCCCGGCCGACTTGTCCCAGTCGCCCAGGTCTCCGTCAATCGTCACGGCGGTGGGCGCAGGAACTATGACCTGTCGCTTGCGTCTTGGCCCCGTCGGAGTAGAGGCCACGCGCGGCGCGGCCATCTCGGCCAGTCGCACCGTGCCGGTGAATCGCCGGATCCCTTCAATACCGGTGACCCGATACAGCCCCAGGCGGAAGCCGGCGTTGCCTCCACAGAGCAGATAGGTCTGCCCGCCGATCCGGTAAGTCTTGGAATCGAAGCTCTCGCCGCCACCACTGAGTGGTCCGCTGGGTTGGCCGGTCCACTGACTCGCCAGCAGCCGGGCTACAAACAGTCCGTCGGTGGTGAACGCTTGCACTTCCCCGTCCACATCCCAGGCATAGACCAGGCCGTCGTCCACCACGCCCACGGCCTCCGGTTGGATAAACTCCCCTGGCCGGGGAAAGCCCCCGATGATCTTGCCGGTCTTCCACATGCGCACGTTGTTGCGGTCGTAACCAGCCAGGAACCCGCCCTGCGGGTTGCCATAGTTGTCGTCGCGCACCAAAGCGAACGATCGTCCCTGCGCATCCCGGTGGAAGCCCCAAAGCGCCACATAGGGCCAGAGGGCCTCATCAGCCGGCAGGGTCCACACCTTCTCGGCCTTTTCCCAGGAGTAGAGCGGATTGCCCTGGCCGTCCAGGCCCAGCAGAGGGAAGCGGTAGACGCCGAGGCCGGGCCGACCCGCACGGTCGGAAAGGTAGATGGTGCCGTCAGGATCTACATAGGAGGCGCGCCACCCCTCCAGGGTGCCCTCGCCGAAGAAAGTGAACTCGTCCGCCTGGCAATGGTAGTCCCCGTTCTTGTTCACCCAGACCCAGCGCCGCTCGAAGTCGATCTCTACCGGCCGGCCTTGGGCATCGCGTACAACCGGGACGCTGGCTAGCCCCTTGCCGCCCAGGGCGAGGCAAGGGACGATCCGGTCCGGCTCCACTCGCATGATGAGGGTGGCATCGAGTTTGTAGATGTAGGTCTTGCCCCCCAGGTCGAGAGCGTGCCAGCTGCCGCCATGGGCCAGGGTGCGGGACAGATCCGCGAAGTCAGTGCGTTCGTTGAGTTCCCACATGCTGTCCAGGCTCCAGGTTTTCTTCTCCCAGTCGAGGCGATAGCGTGCCACCTGCAGGCCGAACGGCCCCCAGCCTTCGGCGTATAGCCACTCCGGGTTGCTCAGGTTGAGGAACGGAATGTTGGTGCCGCAGGCCAGGCGCGACTGGAGAAGCCGCTCGCCGTCAGCCGAGAAGACCTGCACCCGCCAGTGCCCCCGATCCGCGATGAGAATCTCGCCCTCTGGGCCTACCGCCACCGCCATCGGCATGGCAAAGCCGTCGTCGCTGACCTTGTCGTTCCAGGAACCGCCCGCCCGGCCAATGGTGAGCAGCAGGCGCCCTTGCGGAGAGAACTTTTTGACTTGCTGGGTGCCCAAGTCACAAACGTAGAGGTTACCCGCCTGATCGAGGGTGAGGTTCCACGGCGCCTCCAGGTCCTGGCTGACGACAACCGTCTTGCTCCCCTCCGGGGCAAGGCGCAACACGCGCCGCTCGCTGCACACGTACAGATTGCCGGCTGCGTCCACCGCCACCCCCTGAGGCCGGGGAATCTCTCCGATACTGCCGATCTTTTCGCCTGTCTCCCGGTCATAGATGTCAATACGGTTGTCATAGTGTAGGGAGATGTAGACCTTGCCCCCGCCGGCCGCGAGATGGCGCGCGTTCAGCCCTGGAAAGGGATCGCTGTGCGTAGCCCCCTGATACATTGCGGCTTGCAGATTCTCTGCCTCGCGCGCCTCGCTGACCGGGATAATCGGCCTGTCACCCGGGAAAAGAACGCGGTCGCCGGTCTCCACGGCGCATTTGCCGAGAAATTCATACAGCCGCAACTTCCGGGTGGCCGGGTCGAGGTCAAACTGGGAGGGCTGGAGAGTGTACAGGTACTTGCCGTCGGTAGAGATGGCGTGAGTCTCGTACGAGGCGGCCCCAAACTCGCAGGGCTTGGACCAGAGCACTGTCCCGTCGGGCGCCACCTTCTGGGTGGTGAAAGAGGCCTCGCAGGCTTGGGTTTGCTGGAAGCAACTGCCGTCCGGCAGCATGGCCAAGCCGATGTACCCGCCATACATGCAACGATATACGTGGTAGTCGTCAATGGGGCCGGGGGAGGTGTTGCCGATGATCTGCTCGACCTGTTGGCTGAGATTCCCCACCACCCCACGCACCTCATACTCCCCGACAGGCAGCGGATTGCCCTCGTCGTCGCGCCCGTCCCAGGCGAACTCGTGCTGTCCCGGTTCATGTTGCTTACCGGAAAAGAGCGTGCGCACCAGGTGCCCGGCTTGATCGTAGAGACCCACGCTCACCAGACCCGCGATAGGCACACGGTACAGCACCGGTGTTACCTTCTCGGCCGGTGGCTCCACTGCGCCCGCGACGTCGCCGATGAGAAAGAGTTGGCGCGCCTGCGCGGGGGTAAGAGCGTCGCTCCAAATAGTTACATCCGCCACCACCGCATCCGCGCCGGCGCCGCCCTCGGGGCGGCTGAGGGCGAAGCCAGGGGAAGGCCATTGCGCAAAGGCGGGGTAGGGCAGCAGGTCGTTCTCCGGCCGCAATCCCTGGCCGTTGAGGTAGAGCTGCGCGCCGCTGCCGTCCCAGGTGACCGTAACAAAGCTCCATCCCTCGGGCGGAGCGGCATAGTCCAGGTGCGCCCCGTTGATCTGGAACCAAGTGGCCGCCACGGTCAGGCCGGAAGAACTCCACGGCTGCGGACAAAACCAGTATCCGTGCGCAGGCGGGGTGGGCCGGACCCAGAAGGAGAGGCTCCCGCGCGGGCCGAGCAGCCCCTTAGCGGGGTAGGAGAGCAACTCTCCGGCGCGGCGGGCGGGGGCCTCGCCGGTGGGAATGTAGGAGGTGGCTCCCCCCATCCAGCGCGGTTCGCCCTGCTCCACCTGCGCCGCATCTACGTACAGAGGCCCGGCACTACGTACCTCGAGGCCGCACTCCC
>CALFVE010000210.1 GCA_937928475.1 uncultured bacterium
CGGCTCGGCCCCACCCCCAGCAGCCGCGCGAGGCTCGGCCCTACGGACTGCTTCGCCGTCTGCGCAACCGCTGGGCCTCGGCCATGGAGGGCCGAGCGGTGCGTCGCTGCCCGGGGCGGGTGATTGCGGTCTCCGGCGCGCTGGCCCAGACGCTGGCGGCGCAGCACGGCGTCCGCCGCGAGGATATCCTGGTAGCCCCCAACGGGGTGGACCACGAGGTGTTCAATCCCGAAGTCCGTTCGCACTATCGCGAGCCGGTACGAGCGGAGCTGGGGCTGGGGCCAGAAGAGTTCGTGGTGCTCTTCGTCGGCGGCATCTGGTTTGAGAAGGGCCTGGCCCTGCTGGTGTGGGCGCTGTCGCACATGTCCACCCCCGCCCGGCTGTTGGTGGTGGGGAAAGGCGACGAAGCGTGGCTGCGGCAACTGGCTGCCCAGGCGGGCGTGGCAGACCGGGTGCTGTGCGTGGGGCCGCAGGCCGAGGTACAGCGCTACTACGGCGCTGCCGACTGCCTCGCCTTCCCATCCGAGGCGGAGGGCTTCGGGCTGGTCATGGCCGAAGCGGCGGCCTGCGGCTTGCCTCTGGTCACTACCAAGGTAGGTATCGCCGAATACTTGGTAGAGGACAGGCAAACTGGCTACACCGTGACCCGCGATCCCCGACAGATCGCGCAGCGGTTGGAGGTCCTGGCCCGAGACCGCGCCTTGCGCGAGCGCATGGGGCAGGAAGCGCACCGCCGCGCGCAGGCGCTTACCTGGGACCGGCAGGCCGATCTGATTGAGCGACTATTCCTGGACAAGACCCAACCGAGGATAGCCCCCAGGCGAACCTCGGTCGCCGCCAGCGAGCCGGGCGACCGGCGGCGCGTGGCTGTGCTCAGCCACTCGTGCGTGGTGGATGTGAACCAGCGCCTGTATGCCGACCTGGCGCGGGCCTATCCGGACCTGGAGTTGCTCCTGGTCGCTCCCAATCATTGGTGGAGTCCTCTCAGCGGCGTGCTTTCGTTTGCCGCGCTGCCCGACACCGCCTCCTTCACTCACCCCTTGCCGGTACAACTGAGCGGCCACATGCATCTGTACTGGTACGCCTGTCGCCGGCTGGCCGAACTCCTGCGAGAGTTCCGGCCCCAGGTAGTGCTGCTAGACGAGGAGCCGTACTCGCTGGCGGCCTACCAGGGGGCTCGGCTCGCGGTGCGTCTGGGAGCCCGGCTGCTCTTGTACACGAAGCAGAACCTCTACCGCTCGTACCCGCCGCCGATCTGCTGGACGCAGGCCTGGGTGCTGCGGCATTTGCACCGCGCCCTGGTGGTCAGCCCACAGTCCGAGCAGGTGCTGCGGCGCCGCGGCTACGGCGGGCCGGTCACTGTGCTGCCCCATGGGGTAGACACCGAGGCTTTCTCTCCGGGCTCCGGCCAGGATCTACGACAGCAGCTGGGGTTGCGCGGGCCGGTCATCGGCTTCGCCGGGCGCCTGGAAGAGCGCAAGGGGGTGCTGGACCTGCTGGAGGCGGCGCGCCTACTCCGCCAGCGGCGCGGGGACGACTTCCATTTGCTCCTGGTAGGCAGCGGTCCCCTGCGCGAGCAGGCAGCGCGATTCGCCACTGAGCATTTGGCGCCGGGGCAGACTGTGCAACTCGGCTACGTCGCCCACCATGACATGCCCGAGTACATGCGGGCGGTGGATGTCTTGGCCCTCCCCTCGCGCACCACGCGCAACTGGAAGGAGCAGTTCGGCCGGGTGCTGCTGGAGGCGCTCGCCTGCGAGGTGCCCGTGGTCGGTTCCGACTCCGGCTTCATTCCGGACCTCATCCGGCAGACCGGGGGCGGCCTAGTGTTCCCCGAGGGGAAGCCCGAAGAACTGGCGAAGCAGTTGGGGTGGCTCCTCGATCACCCGGAGCAGGCCAAGGCGATGGGCCGGAAAGGACGAGAGGTGGTCGTGCGCGAGTTCTCAACAGTGCGAGTGGCCGAGAGGCTCTACGAGGCGCTGCAAGCGACCGTCTGAAGAAGCAGAGATTGCCGGCTGCCATTCACCCGACTCGAAGACCGGCTAGTTGCGCTCCGCGGGAGGCGGTCATGGCTCCGATGGCGGCCAGCACCAGGAGGATGACCAGTTTGAGCACCGCGCCGATGGCAACTTGCAGGAGGGTGGGCCCCTCAGGCCGCGGGGCGGCGACCGCTACGGTCCCCGACTTGGCCGTCGGTTCCTGCCCCGCAGGCGCGGCCGGGTTATCCACCGCCGGAGCGGTCTGCACCGCGCGGACCTGACCGTCCACGCCCCGAAGCATCTCATAGCCCCAGGCAAAGGCCGCCAGCATAAGCACAATACCCAGGCCGAACACCAGCAGGCCGAGGACATAGTTGGTCCACCTCTGCGCGGTGTATGCTTGCTCTCTTTGCTCCGGGGGAGCCTCGGCCATCGCTTCCTTGTTGCCTCCGGGCGGGCCTCAATCCAGGGGAGGCCAGTCGCCGCCCTCGCTGGGCAGTCCCCAGACCTCGCAAACACCGGGGCCCACATTCTGGTTCCCCGGGGGGGTAGTGCGGCCGGAATCCCAGGCGAAGGGCCCCTGCCCTTTCTCAAACCACTTCACGCTGTAGTCCACGAACAGGAAGTTCTTCCCGTTCTTGTGGAACATAGTCTCCTGGTAGCCCGGCTGGCCCTTGCAGTCGTGGCTCTGGTAGACGTTCTCCCCCAGCGCATCTCCCCAGGAGCCGGGCAGGTTGGCGCCCTTTTCGAACAGCAGCACGGTCTTGGCAGGATTGGGAATCATCGGCTGATAGCCGCCCCAGAAATTGACGCCGCGCGGGCGCTGTGTATACCGGGCGATGGCGTAGGAGCGCGCCGTCTTGTTGGTACAGCCTCCCCCCATTACGCTGGCTGGAAGAGCGTTGCTGGGGCAGACGAGCACCTCTTTCTTCCCTTGGAGGTAATCGGTCACCAGCCCCATGTCCCAGGTCACGATGCCAGGCGCGGGTTCGTTCTTGGGAGTAGGCGGGGCGTTGGGGTTGGGATGGCTCGCGCACCACGGCGGGAAGTAGTTATAGTTGTCAGACAGGTACATTCCCATGGCGCGCCCCAACTGGTGCAGATTGCTGATGCACTGGGTTTTGCGCGCCGTGGCGCGAGAGTTCATGATCACGGGGAAGAGAATCCCCGCCAGAATGGCCACGATGGCGATGACCACGAGCAGTTCGATCAGCGAGAAGGCCGCGGTCCGCGTGGAAGGATAGCGCATGCCGGTCACTTCCTTGTTTGGACACGAACGCAAAGGTCGGAAGAGGCCTGCCGAACTTCAGGCGTCTGCACCCCGATTATACCCGCAGGCCGGGGCGGCTAAGCCTCCGAGCACCGTCGGCGCGACCACAGGTGGAAGTCCCGCGCTACGCCTCCCGCCTCGCGCCGCTAATACGGCATCTGCGACACCGATTTGCCGATGAGCACAAAGGCGACGGTCACCATCCCCACCAGCCCCATGCCGCAGGCGTAGCCAGCCGCCAGCACGGTCGCGTACTGCTTCCAGCGCCGAGCGCCGAAGCGGGGGATGAAGTAGTACTGGCTGAGCAAAGCCCCCAGCAGTTGCGGGAAGACGAAGTGCGGCAGAATGCCGAAACTGCGCACAATCCCGTAGATGAGGAGAATAGGCAGCCGGAAGGCGCGCAGTACAGCATACAGGGCCAGGGCGCCCACCAGTCCCCCGATAGCGTATTCCCACTTCCAGGCCTTGATGAAGTAGGACTGCTCCGGATTGAGGCTAGCCGTGTACCAGATGCCGTTCTGCAAGGCCTGCAGGTGCCACATCTTGAGCGCGTAGGGGTAGGCGTTGGAGGGAATCGGACCCAGTTTCCAGATGAACGACCAGAAGATCAGACTGGCGAAGATAACCAGGGGCCAGATGGTGAGTTCCGCCTTGACCAGGCTGATGATCTTGTTCCCGGTCAACTCCAGCACCCGGAACTGCTGAGCCACGTCCCCGTGGTTGAAGTCCGGGATGGGCGCAAACCAAATGTCAATGTTCTTGTAGCCGCTGAAGATGATTACGGCGTTTTTCAGCATGGGAATGCCGATGTACTGGCCGGTCAGCCCGATCATGCGCGCATTGACGTAGGAGTTGATGGGCGTGACCACAAAGCCGAACATGATAATCCACCAAATGGGGAACTGGGGGACCAGCACGTGGCAGAGCACGATATAGCCCACGGTGGTGCCGACAAAGAGCGCGGCCGGGATCCACAGGGGCAGATCGCCTCGACCCGCTGGCGGAATCCAGGAGCCCACCTCCGCCTCGCCGGCGCGCCGCGCCTGCAGGTTAGCCCGATAACTGGAGATAACCTCATAGCCGCCCAAAATCGCCACGGCCAGCGTCGCCCCGATCCCCACGCTGAGGTAGAAGTCTAGCTGATTCGCGAAGGAGGTGGAGAT
>CALFVE010000211.1 GCA_937928475.1 uncultured bacterium
GCAGTGTATCGCCGCTGGCTAAGGTGGGCGCAAACCGCCGGCCCGGAGATTGTGGCTCTGGGAAAGGAGATCGGTCGCCTCTTGGAGCACTGGGATGGGAGCGAGTTCCCTCCTCTGCAGACGCCGCGGGGACCGCTGGCCTGGGGCCGGCGGCCGCTGATCATGGGCATCGTCAATATGACTGAGGCCTCCTTCTCCGGGGACGGCCTGGGGCATAACGTGCCGGCGGCCGTCGAACAAGCGCGGCGCTTCGTCGAGGCAGGCGCGGATATCCTCGACGTGGGCGGCGAATCCACCCGTCCCGGCGCGCCGGAGGTAGAGGAGGAGGAGGAACTGCGGCGGGTTATCCCCACCGTCGAGGCGCTGCGGGCGGCAGTGAGCGTGCCTATCTCCGTGGACACGCGCCGCGCTCGCCTCGTGCGGGAAGCGGTGGCCGTCGGGGCGGACCTGGTCAACGACGTCTGGGCTGGGAGGCAAGAGGGGATGCTAGAGACCGTCGCCGAAGTCGGCGTCCCCCTCTGCCTGATGCACATGCAAGGCACGCCCCAGACCATGCAGGACAATCCCCACTACGAAGACGTCATCACGGAGATTTACACCTTCTTGGCCGAGCGGGTCGCGGTCGCGGTGGCAGCGGGGATCGCCGAAGAGCAGATCATCGTGGATCCCGGCTTCGGTTTTGGAAAACTACCCGAGCACAACCTGGAGATCATGCGCCGCCTGCGGGAGTTCCGCTCCCTGGGCCGGCCGGTACTGATCGGCCCCTCGCGCAAGTCCACTATCGGTCAGATCCTGGACAAGTCGCCGGACCAGCGCCAGTGGGGGACGGCAGCGATGGTGGCGCTGGCGGTTGCCAACGGCGCGGACATCGTGAGAGTGCATGACGTGGCGGAGATGGCGCAGGTGGCTAAGGTGGCGAGGGCAGTGATGAGTGGTGAGTGGTGAGTCGGACCCGCGAAGCGGAAGCAGGGAGGCGGCAGCGAGTGAGCGGAAGGTACAGGTGATTCCGGAATGGGGTGAGCAGAATGGCGTGCAGTTACACGGTTGTTATCCGCGAGGAACCAGAGGGGGGTTCACGATCTTGGTGCCGGCGCTGCCGGAGATCGTCAGTTACGCAGAGACCCTCGAGGAGGCCAGAAACAACGCCACCGAGGCCATTGAGTGCGCGCTGCTAGGGCGTCGCCACATGCGAGAGCCGATGCCGCAGGAAGGCAAGACCGTGCTCCTGCCAGAAGTGGAGATCGACGGTGACCTCCACATCCTCCGTATCACCGTGGCGTCGCCAAAAGAGGCTGTGACTCATGCCTAGGTTACTCCGAGTGTCAGGGCGGAAGGTGGCTCGGGCTGTGGAGAAGGCCGGTTTCGAGGTAATCCACACGCGAGGCAATCACGCTCGCTTGCACAACCCCGCCACAGGGCACCCGACAGTGCCCTCCCTGACCTCCCCTACCTGCCGGTCGGTACGCTGGCGAGCATTTTGCGTCAGGCGGGGCTGACCGGGGAGGAATTCCGCAGGCTGCTGTCATAGGCAGCCCACTGCCCCGCGTGCTGTCCATGCGTAGGCGAATCGGAAGCCCCGAAGAACGTCGCAAGTGGCAGATCCGGCGCGAGGTCCTCCGGGCCCGCGACGCGCTCACGCCCGCCGAGCGCGCTGACAAGAGCCGCATCATCTTCACCCGCGTGGTGCAGGCCTGGGAGTACCAGCAGGCTGACACGGTGCTAGCCTACGCCCATTTCCGCTCCGAGGTGGAAACGGACCGGCTGCTGCGGGCAATTCTGACCTCAGGCAAGCAGCTGGTGCTGCCCCGGGTCAACCGGCAGCGGCATGAGCTGGACCTGTACCTGGTTACCGATCCGGCGCGGCAACTCGCGCCTGGCACCTGGGGCATCCCCGAGCCGCTCCCGGCCTACTGCGAGCCGGCGCCGCTGGAGGAGATCGACTGCGTGATCGCGCCGGGGGTAGCCTTTGACCCCTGGGGCGGGCGCACTGGCTACGGCGGCGGCTTCTACGACCGCCTGCTCAACTCACTCTCCCCGGAGCAAGCGCGGGTGTGCCTGGGGCTGGCCTTTGAGGTGCAGATTGTCTACGAGGTCCCCCGGGGCTTGTTTGACGCGCATGTCGGCGCCATCGCCACGGAGTTGCGGCTGGTGGAGAACCGGTAGGGCTCCCCCGGCCCGATTCTCCGGCATGCATTCAGTACCGGGACGGCGGGCGACGAGTTCTCGCTGCGTGGGACCGCTGCGGCCTATTCCTGTTTCCGCTTCAGCGCCACTACCACTTGTTCCAGCGCCACCGCGATGGCGAACAGAAGCAGCAGCCCCGTCACCTGCAGCCACGTGCCGGCGTGGACCACCAGGATCTGCCCTGGCATGGAGAACCGAGCCACTAGCCCGCAGATGGCGGCCAGTACCGCCAGCAGCATGAATACCCGGTAGAGACCCATACGCTCATCCCTCCTTGTGCGGCGAAGACCCATGCCGCTGCTTTCTTTCGCGACCGGCCCGAGAATCCCTGCTTGGCACGGCAAGTTCTTGCTCCAGAAGGTGCCAGGGGCCACATGGCGAAAGGCAACGAAGGAGTCACTGCGAGCAGTTTCCTGCGGTCCCGGGCAGTACGCGTGCGCTATCTGTGCTACCCGACCCCGCGCCAGCCGGGCAGGCCGCCCCGAGGGTAGCGGGGGTCGAGGCGGGCCTACTCAGCAGACGATTGTGCCGCGCCGGCGGACCTACCCCGCCCTTCGCTGCGCTCAGGGCGCCGCTCCTGCACCGGGAGGGGCCAGGCTAATTGGGGTAACTACAACCTCGATCCTGCCGCAAGTCCCAGCCGGTGAGGAAGCGGCCGCCAGGTGCTGGGTCCACTCGCGGTGCAGGTATCGCTCAACTTCGCCGAGCGAGGAGACGCCATGTCGAGCCGCGACCTGATCCGCATCAAGAATATGACCTTCTACGGCTACCACGGCGTAGACGCCGAGGAGCGGCGCCTGGGGGGCAAGTTCTCGCTGGATGTCGAATTGTACCTCGACCTGCGACCGGCCGGAGAGAGCGACGACCTGAGTAAGACCGTGGACTACAAGGCCGTGTACGACCTGGTGCGTCGGGTACATGACGAGCGGCATTACGAACTCCTGGAAGCGCTGGCGCACGACGTGGCGCAGGCGATCCTGCGGGAGTTTCCGGTGGAGGAGGTTGCCGTCCGCGTCCGCAAGCACAGCGTACCCCTGCAGGGGCTGATTGACTACACAGAAGTCGAGATTCATCGCGCAAGGGAATAGCCGGGCGCCGGCTGCGCACGGACCGACCACGGCGGCCGGCCGTTTTGTCAAGGCAGCGCAGGCCCAAGCCCTGCCATCCTCTCCTCCGGTCGCTAGCCACAGCAGGCGCGCCGTGAATTCACTGTGAAGGTCGCGGCGGCGGCCAGGGAGAATTTTCCCTACGACGGTTGGGCTTACAGCCGCGTGCTATGCCCATTGCCTTGTCCCCAGGAGATGATCAGCGTGCCCCTACAGGAGATCCGTGCGGAAGACCTCGACGCGCCGGAGTTCATCGCCGAGAAGGTAGCCGAGATTCGCGCCGCCGTCGGCGACGGGTACGCGATCAACGCCCTCTCCGGCGGGGTGGACTCCTCGGTCGTGACCATGCTCGGGCATCGCGCGCTCGGCGACCGACTCAAGACCTATTTCGTAGACAACGGCCTGATGCGCCAGGGCGAGCCCGAGCAGATCGTGCAGCGTTTCGCTGACCTGGGAGTGCGCGTGGAATTGGTGCCGGCCCAGGATCGGTTCTTCGCTGCCTTGGCGGGAATCACCGACCCCGAGGAGAAACGCGAGGCAATCACCCAGACCTTCTACCGGGACGTCTTCGCGCAACTCGTGCGCGACAGCGGCGCTCGGTGCCTCTTGCAGGGCACCATCCTCACCGACGTGGACGAGACGGTGGCGGGCATCAAGCGGCAGCATAACGTCTTTGAGCAGTTGGGGATTGACCCTGAGGAGGCGTTCGGCTACCGCATCCTGGAGCCGCTGGTGCAACTGCGCAAAGACGGCGTGCGCAAAGTCGGGGAGGCCCTGGGCCTGCCGCCTGAGGTTTTCCGGCGTATCCCCTTCCCCGGCCCCGCGCTGGCCGCGCGAGTCATCGGCGAGGTCACGCGCGAGAAGATCGCCCTCGTCCGCCAGGCCACTGCGATCGTCGAGGAGGAACTGGCCGCCACCGGGGCGTTCCAGTACATGGCCATCCTCCACGAGGATCGCGTGACCGGAATGCGCCAAGGCCGCCGGGAGTTCGGGCAGCAGATCGAGGTGCGCTGTTGGGACAGCGTGGACGCCCGTACCGCCACGCCGACGCAGGTGGCCTGGGAGATCCTCATGCGCCTGGGGCGACGGATCGTTGACGAGGTGCCGGGAGTCGTCAGTGTCACTTACGGCATCGCCCCCAAGCCGCCGTCCACGATGGAGGTTGTGTAGGCAGAGCCGCCGGCAAGTCATGCGCAAGCAAGACTACACCTTCTACGTTCTCTACACGGTCGTGGCCGAGGCCTGCGGGCTGCACCTCCGGGACATCTTTCTTGAACCGGAGAAGATCGCCGCGGCCTACCGCCGGCTGCCCGAGGTCCTCTCGCCGCGACTGTGGGCAGCGGTGGGGGATCGCTTCGCCGTCCCCTCGCTACAGGCGACGAGTTACGACCACCTCTCGGCGCTGGGGGTCGAGGTAGACTTTCCCCTAGATGGCGAACCCAAGCCGCGCCGCCTGCTGAAGGGACCGGAGGACGTAGGGAAACTGCAAGACCCGGAGCGCTTCCTGGAGTGCGGACTGATGCCGGAGCGCCGTCGCCTGTGGGCACGGCTGCGGGAGGCCTGGGGGGGCGAGGGCCTCTCCCCCCTCCCCCCCGGCTACGGCTGCGAGGGCCCGGTGACCAGCGCGGTGCTGCTGGCGGGTCAGGATTTCCTCCTATGGCCCTACGACTGTCCCGAGGCGGCGCACCGGCTGCTGGAGTTCTGCACCCGCAGTGCGCACGCTTTTCAGCGCGAGTACTTCGCCGAACTGGGCACGCACTTTCCGGTCAAGGTCTCCTGGATCCTTGACGACTTTGCAGGCCTGTTCCCGCCCGATCTGTTCCAGGAGTTCGTGGTACCCTACTGGAACCTCTGGTATGAATTGGCGGGCTGCGAGCGGCGCTGTATCCACACGGAACTGCTTCGCCCGGAGCACCTGCCCCTGCTGGCGGAATGCAAGATAGATCACTTCGACCCCGGGGTGGACCAGTACCTCAGCCCCCGAGACATGGCCGAGCGCTGCCCTTGCGCCTTTCAGCTGCGCATTCCCGGCTGGCATGTACGCAGGAGGCCGAAGGAGCAGGTGTTGGCGGAATACCGGGAACTGGCCGCTTACCAGCCGGCGCGCATCGAATTTGGGATGTACTGCCTGGAGGAAGAGGAGAACTTCCTGGCGCTGCTGGGACTGGCGAGGAAAATGGCCGGAGAGGGCTGAGCGGCCTCCTGGGTAGGTTTGCAGAAGCGGCCCAAACGAGTATAATCCCCGGCTTGGCGAGGCCGAGCAGCCGCACCGGGTCCGGTCGGTGCGGTTGCCGACTGTCCGGCCCCCGAGGGCAACCACGGGACTACCGACGGGGTGCGCGACGCCCCGTCGCGCCGGGCAAGGACTGCATAACCTGCCGCTAGAAAGGATAAGGAACTGTCATGCTCAGCGACCTGGAAATTGCTCAAGCCGCAGCCATGCGACCGATCGCCGAGGTGGCCGAGGAACTGGGACTGCTCCCCGACGAGCTGGAAATGTACGGACGCTACAAAGCTAAAGTCCACCTGGAGGTGCGGGATCGTCTGGCTGACCGCCCCAACGGCAAGTACATCCTGGTCACCGCCATCACGCCCACGCCCCTGGGCGAGGGCAAGACGGTCACCGCCGTTGGTCTCGCGCAGGGCCTGAAATACATCGGCAAGCAGTCTATTCTATGCATCCGCCAACCTTCCATGGGACCGGTCTTCGGCATCAAGGGTGGAGCGGCGGGCGGCGGCTACGCTCAGGTCGTACCAATGGACGAGTTCAACCTGCACTTCACGGGCGACATCCACGCCGTGGGCGCGGCCAATAACCTGCTGGCGGCGATGATTGACGCCAGCATCTGGCATAAGAACCCCCTGGATATTGACCCCCTGTCCATCTCCTGGAACCGAGTCGTGGACATGAACGACGTGGCCCTGCGACACGTGGTCATCGGCCTAGGCGGCGCCAAGGGAGGAATCCCCCGCGAGGCTCACTTCGACATCACCGTGGCCTCCGAGGTGATGGCGATTCTCGCCCTCACCACCAGCCTCAAAGATATCCGGGAGCGGCTGGGCCGCATCTGGATCGGTTTCAACCGCAAGGGGGAGCCGGTGACCGCCGAGGACCTACAGGCGGCGGGCGCCATGGCCGTGCTGATGAAGGACGCTATCATGCCCAACCTAGTCCAGCGCTTGGACGGCGGGCCGGCCTTCGTGCACGCCGGGCCTTTTGCCAACATCGCCATCGGCAACAACTCCATCGTCGCCGACCAGATTGCGCTCAAACTAGGCGACTACGTGGTCACCGAAGCCGGCTTCGGCGCCGACTGTGGCGCCGAGAAGTTCATGAACATCAAGTGCCGGGTCTCGGGCCTGGCCCCGCAGGCGGTGGTCATCGTCGCCACCGTCAAGGCGCTCAAGATGCATGGCGGCGGCTTCCAGCAGAAACCGGGCAAGAAGCCGCCCATGGACGAGATTGTGAAGCCCAATCCCGCCGCGGTGGAGGTCGGCTGCGCCAACCTGATTCAGCACGTCGAGAACATGCGCAAGTTCGGCATCCCGGTCGTGGTGGCGATCAACGCCTTCCCCTTTGACACGCCCGAAGAGACGGAGATCGTGAAGCAGGCGGCCCTCAGCGCGGGAGCCGAGGCCGCGGTGGAATCCTACGTGCACGCTAGAGGTGGCGAGGGCGGGGCGGAGTTGGCGGAAGCCGTAGTCGCTGCGGCTGACAAGCCCAGCGAACTCAAGTTCCTCTATCCGCTGGAGGCCTCCATCAAGGAGAAGATCGAGGTCATCGCCAAGGAAATCTACCGGGCTGGGGAGGTGCACTACTCGCCGGTCGCTGAGCAGAAGATCAAGCAGTTCACCAAGTATGGGCTGGACAAGTTGCCCATCTGCATGGCCAAGACTCACCTGTCTTTCACACATGACCCTGACATCAAGAACGTGGCCCCCGGCTTCACCCTGCCGATACGAGACATTCGCCCCTCGGTGGGCGCCGGCTTCCTCTATCCCTTGTGCGGGGAGATGAGCACGATGCCGGCGCTGCCCACCCGCCCGGCGGCGGTGGACGTAGACCTGGACGAAAACGGCAACATCGTGGGGCTGTTCTGAGGGGAGACGCGAGTCGCGAGCCGCGAGCCGCGAGTGGCGACTGAGGCCAGGGCGGGCCAGCGGGCTGCTGTCTGTCCTCCGCTGCTGCCCAGCGCACACCGGCGAGACCTCGGTGCCCCCGGCAGGGGAGGAGGGGGCGTGACCCTCGCCCCACGTCGGAGCAACATGTCCCTGACTCGGCGGGAACTGGTCATCGCCGCCCTCGAGCATCGCAACGTGGGGCGGATCCCGTACACCTTTGACTTCACGGCGGAGGCCGCCGCTCGCCTGCAGGAGCACTACGGCTGCGAGGACCTGGCCGGGCACCTTGGTAACTGTATCCGCGATGTCCCCGCCCCCTGGTGGCAGTTCGTCAACATCCCC
>CALFVE010000212.1 GCA_937928475.1 uncultured bacterium
CAATCTTGTCCCCGACCAACCGCATCCAAACCGTGTGCAGGCTGCCGTCTGCATTGGCGATTTCGGCGGCAAAGCGCGGCGGGTGGCCCGACTCAAGCCCCAGATCTCCCAGCACGACCTCCGGGTAGACCTCCGACTCTGCTATCCCCCGGAAGCCGAACTGGTTCCAGGCATAGGCGACCACCACTTGCCCGCCCTCCGGCGCTTTCTCCACGGAGAGCAGTTCCGCTCGGCGGTCGCCGTCCAGATCGGTGAGCACCGCCGATACCAGTGGCCGGCTCAGGCGGCTGCCCCGGAAGCGCGGCGCCAGATCGCCCTGCGCATTCCACCCGTAGACAAAGAAGCGGTAGTCAAACCGGGAATCCCGCACCGTGCGGCTCCAGGTGCACAAGCCGATCTCCTCCACCCCATCGCCGTCCACGTCGCCCGCGGACATGGCCCAGAAGTTGTAGCAGGGCTCCGGCGACAGCAAGCGAGGCCGGTCCGGGCGCGCGGGGTCAACCAGGTAGAGATGACTACGCACAGGGTGCCCGCCGTAGGAGTCAATGCGCGCGGGAGCCTTGCCCAGCCCCACTGACACCCCGTAGGCCTGGGCAGCCGGCTGCGAGCGAGGCATGCGTTCAGCGGTCAGTACCAGGAGTTGCCGGGGATAGCCGGGCGGCTGTACCGGCACGACTCCGAGGATAGTCTCGTCCGTGCACAAGAGCGGCTGCCGGCGGCCCGGCTCGCAAAGCGCCAGGCTGTGCAAGTTCCCCTCGATCCAACGATCGCCGTCACCCCGCCGGGAAACGTAGAAGCACTCGAAGGCTACAAGGCGTCGTTCGGTGACTTGCCAGCCTTCCGCCCGCCGAGGAAGCATGGCGCTGCCGGCGGCGCCAACAGCCAGCACCACACCCACACCGGCGGCGATTGCCGCAATACGCCGAACCATAGGCGAGCCTCCGTGCAGCCACTACGAAAATGCGGCCACTCGCTAGGGCATTCGTCTTCATCAGCCTCCCCTCCTCCTCGCGCCCGATTGCGGTCCTCCAGGCTGCACCCGCCCTCTCTCCAAGCCCGAGTGCCCGAGGGCCGCGGCCAGAGGGAGCAACCGGTGAGGTGCCTCTGCTTGCCTCACAGCAGCAGCATCTTCACTGCCACGCCCAACAAGAGCACCGCTCCGGCCCGCTCGGCCCACTCGCCCAGATGCTTGCTACCGTGATGACCGACCAGCATCCCTGCCAGGGTCATGCCCGCGGCGGTCAGGCCGATGATCGCCGCGTACAGCCAGCGGCGGCTGTCCAGGTTGCCCATGGTGAAGCCCACGGCCAGGGCGTCAATGCTGGTCGCCACCGCCAGCCCCAGCAGCATGATCCCTCGCGTGGGGTCGCTGCCCGCCGCCCGCTTCTCTTCGCGGCCCAGGCGGAACGACTCGTAAAGCATCTTCAGGCTGATCGCGGTCACAACGCCGAAGGCCACCCAGTGATCGTAGGCGGCGACGTAGGCCAAAACCACGGCCCCGGCGCTCCAGCCAATGGCGGGCATCACGAACTGGAAGAGACCGAAGGCGCTCGCCATGCGCAGGCGCGCCTCCCAGCCCTGCCGGACCGCGCCCACTCCCACCGACACCGAGAAGGCATCCGCGCCCAGCGCGACGGCAATGAGGAGGAGTTCGAGGAGGGTCATGGCGATATAGGGCGTTGCCAACCGCTTTCGGAGAGGAGGTACCGAGACGGTTCACTCGAGCCAGTCGGTGAGAACCTGGCCCCCTAGCCCCCTTGCGCGACTGGCTTACGGCTGTGCCTTACGAGCGATACACCCCGCACTTTCTCCCCTCGTCCAGCATCGCCAGGTAGTTACGCACCGGGATGTAGTTGGCGATGCTGTTGCCCGAGCCCAGGGCCCAGCCGCCGCCGGGCGCGCACTCCTCGATCACCTTGCGCACGTACTTGCGTAGGTCTTCCTCGGAATCCCGCGCCAGGCGGTCTACATCAATGCCTCCCAGAGCCGCGATGCGATCCCCGTACTGTCGCTTGAACTCCGCCACGGGCTGGATTACATCCTCAAAGGAGTGTTTGGCATCCATGCCCACGTACTCAATGATGTCCTCCATGACCTCGCTGACGTTCCCGCAGGCATGCAGCATCACCGGCTTGCCGGCCGCGTGGGCGACCTCGGCCATGGCTTTGTGCCAGGGAAAGATCAACTCGCGCAGGTGCTGGGGGGAGATCATGGTTTGCGTCTTGAAGCCCAAATCGTCGTTAACCCACATGGCGCCGATGTGGTCGTACTCCGCCAGTCGCTTGAACAGGTCGAGTTCCCCTTGGCCGATGCGGTCGGCGACCGCCTTGACCAGGTCATAGTCCTCGACCAGGGCGTAGCAGAGCGGCTCGTAGCCCATCAGATCTACCAGATTCTCCAGGACGCCGCCGGGCAGCGTGGTAGTAACCTTCATCCCGTCGGGTAGCAGCGGCTCCAGCTTCTCAATATCCTCGAAACTGGCTTTCTCAATGTCAGGCCAGTCGTATTGCTCGAACTCCTCCCAGGAGCCGATGGTCCCCTGGCTCTCGTTGCGCCAGCCGCGTTGGCCGCGGTTGCGCTCCGGCGAGGTATCCTCGGCGAGCCGCGCCAGGCCTTCTCGGCGGGGGAAGCCGAAGGTATGTCCGCCCGGCACGTAGTCATAGCCCAGCGCCAGCATGAGATCTATCCGATATTGGCGCTGCTCATCATTCACCTCCGTCGGCATGGGCCGGCCCAGCACGGTCTCGCCGACACTCATATCCACGATGAGTTCGAAAGCGGGCAGGCGATCCGGCTCCCCCTGGCGGCGGAGTACGGTCAGCACGCGATTGAAGTCGGGTTCCCAGCGATCGGCAAGCATTTTCCACATCACCTTAGAATTGCAAGTCGGAGACCACATTCACTGCGGTTGGTCTCCCGTGTTCGCTACAGCGGCTGTGCAGCATCTCAGCGGATACCCCTATATTTCCCCTCTGTGCAACCTGTGCAACGCCTGCTCGACACATCCTCGCACGCACTCCGCCGCCTCCCGAGGCGCCTCGGCGAAGGCTTCGCTCAGCCCCTCCAGGCCCAGACCGTTCTCCAGCAGCGCCGCCGCTACCCCCAGACTCATGGCGCGTGGTTCCAGGCCCTGGGCGGCCACAAACAGCGCCGCCCCGGACAGGCGACCATCCTCGGGTCGGATCATGCGGAGGGTATCCCGTGCGCCTCGGTCAACAGGGTCAGCAAAGACGGGATTAGTCAGGCGCGCGTAGAGGTCCGCAGCGAAGGCATCAATCGAAGCCTCGGTGAAGTACTGCGGATGGGCTCGCACCAGGGCCGCCCCCGTCTCCTCCCACATGGCCCGCCGGCCCAGCCGGTCAATGGCCTCGTCCTGCGCCGCCTGGTAGAAGTACTCGTACCCGCGCCGCTTGCCCAGCACCGCCAGCAGCGCGTGTACCCCGTTGTGCGCGTAGAGCTTGCGGTGCTCGTAGGCGCGGAACTGATCGCTCGGTATAGCCTCCAGGCAAGGCATGGCCGGCGCCCGGCCCCGCAGGGCTCCCGCATCCACCGGGAAGGGGTCATAGTCCTCAACAAGGATGACGGTGTCCAAGTCGGGCGTCAGCGGGGGGAGATCCCGCTCGGCGCGGGTCAGATTCTGGCACATACGCCCCACCACGGTATTCACGAAGCCACAGCGGACCTCCGCCTCATCTCTACCCAGCATCTCGGCCACCGCGTCGCGCAGCAGTCCGGCGGCATCCCGATGGTTCTCGCAGCACAGGAAGTTGAGCGGCGGACGCTCCGGCACCTCGCGCAAGGCCTCGCCGACCGTCCTGCCCACCAGGGGGAGCACCTTGGCCCCAGTGGCGGTGATGGCAAAATCGGCCGCAGCCAGTTCTTCGACGAGTCGTGCCCGCCCTGAGCCGCTGCCGGTGTCGAGTGCGTCCACCTTGCGGATAGTCAAGGAAGTGACCTTCCGCAGATCGGCCTTGTTGATGGTGTACCCGCCCCGGCGAGCCAGCGACGCCACCAAGGCGCTGTTCACGTCGGCAAAGACCAGGTCCGCGCCGGCGCGGCTGAGCAAGTCGCCCATGAATCCCAGCCCCACGCCCCCGGCTCCGAAGATGACTACGCGCATGACTCCGCCGTCGCCTCCTGCAAAGCCGCCCGCAGGCCCTCCGCATACGGCGAGCGCAGGGCCAGGGCCAGTTGCGTCTCCACCAACCCCTCAGGCACCCCCATGTCCAGTCGCTGGCCCCTGACCTCGACTGCTAGGTAGCGCCGCTGCGCCCGCAGCCTCTCCTGCGCGGTGGTGAGTTGGAACTCCCCGCGCTCTCGCTGCTCCTCGGCCATCATCTCCTCCAGACAGGCGAACAGATCCGGGGTGCAAACATGCACCCCGAAGAAGGTCAGATAGGTGTCCTCGGGCAACCCCGGGCTGCGCAGGTGCTCGCGCGCATACTCCGGGGTGGGCTTCTCGTGGAGGGCACGAACCTCCCAGACCCCTGGACGGCCCTCCAGCGGCTCCCCGGCCAGGGTTCCGAATCGGTGCAACTCACTAGCCGGCGTCCGCGCCACGCCCGACACCGGGCAGCCCCACCGCGCGAACACCTCCAGCACCTGTCGCGCACACCGGGGCTGACCTTCGTTTTCCAGGTACAGATGGTCTCCCAGCAGCAGGAGGAAAGGCTGGTTGCCCACGAACTCCCGCGCGCAGTACACCGCGTGACCGTAGCCTTCCTGGGTTGGCTGGAGGGCGTAGGAGAGCGCCTTCTCGATCCGCGCCAAAGCCTGCGCTTGGGCCAGCGCCGTAGGCTGGTCGGCGTAGACCACCAGTTCCTCAGCCTCGAGTTCGCGGAAGTACGACCGCAGAGCCAACTCCGCTCCCGGCTGTACCACGATACAGACTTGCTCGATTCCTGCCTCCAGCGCCTCCTCCACGACCATCTGCAAGGTCGGCTTACAGATCCCGTCGCGGTCCACCAACGGGATCATCTCCTTCTGGAGCGCGAGGGTAGCCGGGAACAGCCGCGTCCCCCGTCCGGCCGCGGTGATCACCGCCTTAGTCACTGCCTGGGCCCTGCTCATGGTGCATCCTATGATTCCGCCTAGCCCGGTCGGAACCCTCCTCCCCGGACGCCCTTCCCGCCGGGTTGCCCTCTGAGAGCGACTGGCCTTCCCCCGCGTCCGTGTGCTATAATTAGGCCAGCGGATTTCCTGCCGCGTGAGTACCGGGGGTAACCGGAGTGGATGCCGACCCCAACTTGTGGGCCGCGTTGTTGGCGGCCGCCCTGGTCCTCCTCGCCCTACTGACGGGTAGCGAGGCTGCCTTTGTCGCACTCAAGCCGGCGCTGTGGAGACGATGGCAGGAAGAGCGCGGGCCGGCCGGCCGCATGGTTGCCTGGCTGCATCGCCACCACCTTCTTACGATTGCCACCACCGGTTCGGTGACCGTCTGCTGTCTCTGGGCGATCCAGTTCCTTGTCTGGGGGCTCATTCGGCCCCGCGGGGGCCGCCGTCGCCCTGGCCTTTGCGCTAAGCGCCGGGCTAGCGGTCCCCCTGCTTGCCCTGCTGCCTCAGTACGCCGCAACCCGCCGGCCCGAAACCACCTCCCGCCTAACCGCGCCCTTCCTCGCTGGGCTCGTGGCGGTTCTGTCTCCTCTTGCCCTGGTACTCACCGCACTCTGCTATCTGGTGCTGCTGCTCCTGGGAGTTCGCTCCCGCGACCTGCGCCCCCCTTTGACTGAGGAAGAACTCAGAGCGATGGTCGCGGAGAGCGAGGAACAGGGCACGCTTCCCGAACCCCAGCGGCGCATGCTTTACGGGGTGCTTGACTTCGCCGACCAGACCACCGCGCAGGTCATGACCCCTCGGCCGGACATTGTCGCCATCCAGGCCGACGTGCCCTTGCGGGAAGCCTTGGCCGTGGCCTTGCAGCACAAGTTCCGGCGGCTCCCGGTCTACGCGGAGAATGACGACGACATCATCGGCGTCCTGTACTTGAAAGACATCCTCCCGTACGTGCGCACTGGCGACCTCGACAAGCCGGCCCGCATTGCCGCCCGGGCCGCCTTCTTCGTCCCTGAGAGTCTTCCCGCCAAGGACTTGCTCCGTCAGATGCAACAGGGCCGACAGACCATCGCCATCGTTCGGGACGAATTCGGTGGCACCGCCGGCCTGGTGACCGTGGAGGACCTGCTAGAGGAGATTGTCGGCGACATCCGGGACGAGTACGACACCGGCGAGGAGCCGGAAATCGTCGTGCTCAGCGAGGACGAGCTGCTCTGCGACGGCCAGATTTCCCTGCACCCGCTCGCCAACTTGCTGCAGCAGCCCTTGCCTGACGAGGAGTACGACAGCCTGGCCGGCTTCGTCCTCGACCTGGCCGGGCGCATCCCGCGCCAAGGTGAGCGGTTCTCGTGGCATCATCTGACCTTTGTCGCGGAGCGGGTGAGCGGCAATCGGCTCCAGCGCATCCGCATTCTCAGGCAGCCCTCCCCGGATGGGGCCGAGACTGCCGCCGGGGGGAAGAAACCTGGGTGAGCGCTGTCCTGTGGCTAGTAATCCTCTTGCTGCTCGCCGCTCGCGCCTGGCTGGGCCTGGGGCAAGCCGCGCTCCCCGAGGTCGCTGAAGCCGCCGTGCGGCGGCAGGCGGCAACCGGCGACTGCCGCGCCGAGGCGGTGCTGCGTCTGCTCGTCGGCAGCGAACCCCGCGCACTCTTGGCCTGGCTGGACCACGCGGCGGTGCTCCTGATTGCCGCGCTCATCCTTCTCGCCCAACCGCCTGCAGGTTACCCTCCCCTGCCGGGCTGGCCCCTACCGCTGCTGGTCGCAGTGGCGCTGCTAGTGCTATCCGGGCTGGTTGCCCGCACCTATGGCCGGCTGTTCGCCGAGCGCGTGGCTTACAGCCAGGCTCCCGCCCTCTCGCGATTGGTGCAGGCTCTGCGGCCACTGAGCCGCGCGCTGGGCCGTGCCCTCGCGCTCGTGTGCGGCGAGACGACTGAGGCCTCGCCGCGCGCCGCCCGGCTGGTGACGGCCGCCGACATCCAGATTGCCGCTGACTTGGGCGAAGAAAGCGGACAAGTGGAGCCCGAGGTCGGCAAGATGCTCGACGAAGTCATGGCCCTATCTAGCACCACCGTCCGCGAAATCATGACCCCTCGGGTGGAAATCGTGGGCGTCCCCGCCGAGGCCTCGGCGGCCGACCTCATGGAGGTTGCCATTGAGAGCGGCTTCTCCCGCTTGCCTGTCTTCGAGGGCGACCTTGATTCCATCCTGGGCATTGTCCTGGTCAGCGACCTGCTGGCCCGCCTGAGCAGCGCCGGCAGGGACTTCCGCGCCCGAGACCTGGCTCGCCCCGCGCTGCTTACCCCCGAGACTCGCCGGGTTAGTGAGATGCTCCGCGAGATGCGCGAGCGCGCCACCCACATGGCCATCGTGGTAGACGAGTCTGGCGGCACCGCCGGCCTGGTCACCATCGAAGACATCCTCGAGGAACTGGTGGGGGAGATTCGCGACGAACACGATACCTCCGAGGATACTCTCATTCAAGTCTCCAGTGACCAATGGTTGGTGGAAGGGCGCACCCGCTTGGAGGAATTAGAGGAGGCCGTCGGTTTGCCCTTGCCCCCGGCCGAAGCCGACACGGTGGCGGGGCTATTCGCCTGGCTGCTGGGGAGGATTCCCGAATCGAGGGAGACAATCTCCTATGGAGGACTGCGCTTTACCGTTGAGGAAGAAGAAGCGCAATACGCGAAACAAGTGCGCGTAACCCGCTTGCCTCCGGAGGAAGACTGATGGCTCGCAAGGTGCGCAAACGCAAAGTCAAGCCGACCGGTGCGGTGAAGATCACCCAAGCCGAACTGCGCTTTCCTGGCGAGGCCCGCCAGTACTGGATGGCAGTCGGAGGCGTGGTGTGGGCCTGCCTGCTGGTCGCGGGCAGCGGCTTCTACCTCACCAAAATGTGGCAGTGGGTTTACCTGGCGGCCTGGCCCATCGGCTCCCTCCTGATCGTGAACTGGGTCTGCAACCGCCCGCGAAGAAAGCAACTCAAAGAGGCGGGGCCCCACGCCCGGGTCATGGGCACCAATTATCCCGAACTGTATCGCCAACTCAAGGAGGTGGCCGACTGCCTGGGCGTCCGGAAACTCCCGCAGATGTACGTGGTGGACGATGAGGCCCCCTATATCTACAGCATGGCCGGCGGCGCCGGCAGCATCATCGTGACCAAGCCCCTGCTCAACTTGCTGCGCCGCGAGGAACTCTCGGTCATGCTCGCTCGCGAACTGGCCCACCTCAAGTATGGGCATGTCCGGCTGGAGCGCGCACTGTATTTCATGAAGACGGCTACTCCCGCCGTCGCCGTGGCTCTCGGCCCGCTGGCCCTGTGGGGCTTCTTCATGGGCGAGTGGCTGGACATCATCGAGTATACCGCCGACCGCGCCGCCTTGCTGGTCGCCGCCAACCCCTCCCTGGTCAATGCCACCATCGTGAAGGTCGCCGCCGCGGCCGATCCCCAGGCCGACCTGACCCCTGAGGATATCGAGGACTTCCTGGCCCACCCCAAAGGCGGCGACTTGGACGCCCGCCTGATGGAGCGGCAGTTCCAACTCAACCGCTTTATCGAGTCCCAGCCGAATCTGCGCGACCGCATCGAGCAGGTCGCTGAGTTCTACCAAAGCGAAGAGGGAAAGGCCCTCATCGCCAAGGTGCAGGAGGCCAAGGCCAAACTCCCCCCTACCTGATCGCTCCTACCTCTTACCTTCGTTGGCCCAAGCAACTTTGCTGGGTCAAAGCCCCTAGGGGGCTCGCGCAGACTCGCCGGCGGGGTCGTCCAGTGTCGCTAGCCCGCACCTCCCCCAAACTCTCTCACTGCCTCGAACATCGCCAGGACGTTTTCTACCGGCGTCCGCGGCTGCAAGTTGTGGATCGCATTGAACACGTATCCCCCGCCTGGCGCGAAGACCTCCAGCCGAGACAGCGCCTCGCGCTTGACCTGCTCCGGCGTGCCGAAGGGTAGCGTCTTCTGCGTGTCCACTGCGCCGCCCCAGAAGACCAGCCGCTCTCCGTACTCCCGCTTGAGCCAGGCCGGGTCCATTCCTTCTGCCGAGCACTGCACCGGGTTGAGAATGTCAAACCCCGCCTCGACGAAATCCTCCAGCAGCGGCGCCACTCCGCCGCAAGTGTGGATAAAGGTCTTCCAGGAGGTGTTCTCGTGCACCCAGTCGTTGAGGGCCTGATGGAAGGGTTTGAATAGGTCTCTGTAGGTCTGCACGGACAGAAACGGCCCCCGTTGCGTCCCGAAGTCGGTGCCGCTCATGAATACCACCTGCACCCGGTCCCCGATTAGCGGCCCCAACCGCTCCAAGTTCGCCAGCGCGATTTCGCACTGCCGCTCGAAGACCTGGTAGACATACCGGCGGCGGCTGACGGTGGAGACGTACCACTCCTCCACGTCCCGAATGCCCCTCGGGTGCTTCAGCCAGGGCGCCGGCACCAGCGCAATATCTCCGAATCCGGTGCCGGGGAACGATGCCACCGCCGCGTAGGTGGTCTCGCGGTGCAGCCTCTCCGCGCCCTCCGCAAACCAGGCGATCGTCCCCGCCTCGAACTCCGCGAATTCCTCCGTGTTGTCGGCCGGGTCGAGGCACGCCTCGTCAATCGGCTCCTGCCTGATGATGGAATCAAAGTAATAGCCGCCGGCCGGCATCCGCCCGCTGGGTGGGACGGACTTGTCCCCCTCCGGATACATCAATAGGTCTCCGTTTGGCTCCGGCTCCGTGTTGAAGGCCCCCGGCACCAGCACCGGCGTGCCGTCAAAGAGTTCCCATTCCTTCCAGTCCTTGTTCTCGAAGCCGAACAGAGTTCTCTTGTCGCCCAATCCCGCGGTGTCAATTCCCAGCGCCTCGCGCAGGTCGTCACTGACCTCGCCCAGCATCTGATAAGGCTCAACCACCTTGACCCGGTCGCCGGGCCGATCCAGACCGAGCGCCAGGCGCACTTTCGACAGCGTGCTGGCATGGATGCCCGTAACTGCCGTGGCCCCCAGGTCCACCGGCACGCGATCCGCCTCCTGGTGATTCAGCGCAGCGGTCACTCGTTCCCTCGAGGTCATGGCACGATTCCTCCTTCTGACCCTGGACCTGCCGCCTCACCCTCCATCTAGGGGCCGACTTCGCCGGCCCAGCGAGCAAGTGCTGCCCCGCTGTGCTACTCTCTCGCCCCACCCAGCCACTTCTCAAACCACTCGTAGGCCTTCTGCCCGCTCCACCTATGCCCGCCCTCGAACTCGTCCACGGCAAAGCGATCCCCCACTCCTAAGGCGGCGTAGGCCTCCCTTATTCTGCCGAGGGCCTCCCGGCAGGCGGCAATCGGAAACCCCTCCTCGTAGATCCCCGCCTCGTAGAGCACCGGGCGCGGCGCGATGGTGATACCCACATCAGACAACTCGCATCCCATGCTGAGCAAACCGGTCGGCGTCTGATTCCCGCAGAAGTTGGCGCTGTCAATGGCCAGCGCCTTGAGCGTCACCATATAGCACGACACCACTGCCGCCGCGATCCGTTCGTCGAAGGCGGTGGTGAACAGGGTCGTAGTGCCGCCGTAGGAAAGACCAACGCAACCGATCCGCTCCGGATCCACTTCGGGCCGTGTCTGCAGGTAGTCGAGGCACTTGCGACCGTCCCAGACGTTGAGCAGCAGCATGTTCAGCCCAAAAAGCAGTGCCTTGATCAGGAAGATATTGCAGCGGTCCCGCCCGCCAAAGTTAGCATAGCCGCTACGCTCGCCAAAGGCGCGGTGGTCAGGCGCCAGCACGACATAACCGCGTCGGGCAAACTCCCGCGCGTAGTCGTAGTTGAACCCCTGGATACACTTACGCTGCGCCTCGTCGCCGTTATCCAGGCCCACCACGTTATCCTTGCCATAGCCATGCCCGTGCAGCGCCAGCACCGCCGCCCGGCGCTCGCCCGGTTGCAGACCGTCAGGGATAAGCAGCCAGCAAGGCACCGCCATCGCCGGCATGGTTCGCAGGAGCACGCGGTGCCGCGTGAAGCCCTCGTCCGCGTATGTGTCCGTGACCTTCGGGTCCAGCGGCACCTGCATCTGCGGCCCTGGCCAGCCCCCCATCTGCACGAGCAGCCGGTCCAGCACCTCTCGCCGCCAGGTCGGGAAATCGGCGACGTGCTCTGGCGAGAAACGCAAACCCTCTGGCCGAGTGGAGTACAGCTGCTGCAGCCACACCTCTAGGTCCAGGTTGTAGTTGAGGTCCTCATTCATTACCTGTCCTCGCTCCCGCCCGTTGATCGCAGCCGCCTTGGCCCTCCTCCCCTCTCCCGCAGGGAGAGGGGGGTAGGGGGTGAGGCTGCCTCAGCCACCCGTCTCCGGGAAGAACCCGTGAAAGAACTCCGCCATTGTTCCCTCATATACCGCTTCCGCCAGGAACTCTGTTCCGGTCTGGGCTCCGCACGAGTACAGGATGACCGTCTGCCCCTGGTACTCGCATAGGTCAACATCAGAATTGTTGCGGTTCACTGGCCCGGCGATATGCGCCTTTTGCGCCTCCGTGAAGTGCGGGTTGGCCAGCCGCTTGTCGTCGGCGCTGATGCTCAGCACCGAGTTAAGTGGGCTGCTCTCCCAGGCCGCAAAGTCCCGCGTCCGCACCACGTATGGCTCGAAGTAGCAGTCCTCCGTCCGCAAGTGCGCGTGGGGCGTAGCAGGGTCCTTGGGGAACATCTCCAGATAGATCATGTAGTAGTAGCCGTCGTCCAGGTAACGCAGCACAGGGCAGGCGGTGTAGCGGTCGCGGGCGAAGACGTGCTCCTCGGGGGGAAGGAGCCGCCAGTGGAGCAGGTCATCCGATTCGGCGAAGAAGTTGGTGAAGCGCGCTCCCACCACCTCCGCCGGCTCACCCACCTCCAACGCCATCATGTACCGGTCTGGCCCTCGGCACACCGATTGGTTGTATATTCCCCACCCCGGCAGGCTCAGACCGAGATGGCGGCTCCAGTTGACCAGGTCCTGCGACCAAAACACTGCGATTTCTGACTCTCCGCCTCTGACCGTGCCGAAAACGTACATCGTGTCGCCCTCGACGTGAGCGCTGCCGTAACTGTGATCCCAGGCAAAGGGCGGTGTCGTCTCCCCGGTGTCCATGGCCACAAAGCGGTAGTAGGAACGCCGGGTCTCATTGACCCAGTACCGGGCCTGCACATACTGGAACCGCCAGAGCCGACCGTGCCAAACTACCGGCGTGGTCTCCACCAGGTCGAGGTCGAGCGTGCCCAACTTGCGGATGAGCGGCTCGACGGGCTCCATCTTCTGCCTCCCGCGCAAATGCTATGCTTCCCTTGGGTGGAATTTCCGCGCTTTGTATGGCCCTCCCTCTTTGCCGCGCCGACTTGGCAGGATAAGCGGGGGGCGGCGGAGAAAGACACTGCGCCTTCCCACGCAGGACGCCGGCTGGCCCGCGTCTCCCCGGCGCGCCGAAACCGGCCCGCCTTGCTCGCGTGACACAGGCACAGGAAGCGAGAGGCTCCGCCTGAGGTGAATCGGTGCCGGGGGAAGATCTGCTGCGTCTGGCCCCCTCTGCTAGCGGGAGGCAGGCCGCGGAGCAGGCCGGCCGCCACGCCGAGCAAACGCTTTTATCATGCTCTGCGTATCCAGGAGACACGCCGCTATGCGCCGTCCCAAGCGGGCCTCGCCAGCCGCCTCCGCCCGCGCAAACGCCCCGCCCGCTTCCTCCGGAGGTCTTCACCGAGGCCTGGTCCTCGCCTGCTTTCTCGTATCCGGGGGCACCGCGCTGGCTTACGAAGTCGTGTGGGTGAAGATGCTCACCCTGGTCTTCGGGACCACTGTGCTCAGCGTCGGCAGCGTGCTAGCCTCCTACATGGCCGGCCTCGCTCTGGGCAGTTCGTATTGGAGCCGCCGCGCCGACCGCACCACCCGCCCCTTGCGGCTCTACGCCCTACTGGAGTTCAGTATCGCCCTATCCGCCCTGCTCACGCCCCTCCTCTTCCAAGCCATACAGACCCTCTACAAGGCTCTCTTCGTGGGCGGCTTCAGCGATTTCAGCCTGCTCAGCGTCGCCCGCTTCCTGCTCTGCCTTCCGGCGTTGCTGCTCCCGACCTTCCTCATGGGCGGGACTCTCCCCGTGCTAGCGCGCTTCTACACCTCCTCGCTAGCCCGCATCGGCCGGGGCGCCGGGGACCTCTACGGAGTCAACACCTTCGGCGCGGTGCTGGGCACGCTCCTGGCCGGGTTCGCTCTCGTTCCCGCCTTGGGCGTCAAGGGCACCCTGGTCGGCGCGGCCGCGGTCAATGCCCTCGTCGCCCTGGTCGCCTACCTGCTGTCCCGCATGGCTCCCCGACTTGCGCCTGCAGAGCCTGCTCCTTCGCCGGCGTGTCTTGACGCTGAGCGTGCGATCCTCGTCGTCCTGCTCGGCTTTGCGGTCTCTGGCTTCTCGGCCATGATCTTGGAGGTCGCCTGGACCCGCGCCCTGGTGCAGGTCTTCGGGAATTCCACCTATGCCTTCACCACCATGCTGGCCGCCTTCCTCATCGGCCTCGCCCTGGGCGCCGCCGTAGCCGGGCGGCTCATTGACCGTGCCCGCTATCCCTTCTTTGCCTTTGCCACCCTGGAACTGGCCATTGGTATCTGGTCAGCCGTAGCCACTCCTCTGATCGAGTGGCTGCCTCACGTGTTCCTTCATGCTTACCAGCGCTTCCAGGGTGCTTTCGGGCCTCTGCAACTCACTCAGTTTGTAGTCTGTTGTCTCCTCATGCTGCCGACAACCATGGCCCTGGGCGCGGTCTTCCCTGTGGTCAGTAAGATCTTCTCCTCCCGCGCCGGCGGGGCCGGCCGCAGTGTCGGCATCCCCTACGCGGCCAATACCTTGGGCACGGTTCTGGGCGCTCTCCTGGCCGGCTTCCTTTTCCTGCCCCGCCTGGGCGTCGAGTCCTCCCTGGTGCTCGCCTCGGCGCTCTACCTGCTGGTCTGGCTGGCGGTGCTACTCACCAGCCGCGAGACCGTCCTGCGGCCCTTGCCTCTCGCTGCCCTGGGTGGGCTGGGAGTCATCGTCTGCGCGCGCCTGGCGCTGGCGCCTCTTGACCCCCAGGTGATGACGGCGGGCGTCTACGTCTACCCCGAGTACTTCCTCGGCGCGATAAAGGGCAAGGTCAGCATGGAGGCGGTCATGCGCACTAAGGACGTGCTTTACTACCGGGAGGGCTACTCCGCCTCCATCGCTGTCTTCCGCCTGCCCGACGGCGCCCTTTCCCTGCAAACCAACGGCAAGACCGACGCTTCCACCGCCGACCTGGCCACCCAGCGCGCCCTGGCGCACCTTCCCATGTTGCTCTCCCCCCAGGCGAAGGAAGTGCTGGTGGTCGGTCTGGCCAGCGGCTGCACCGTCGGTTCCACCTCGCTCTATCCCGTCGAGCGCGTGGACTGCGTAGAGATTGAGCCGGCCATGCTGGAGGCTGCGCGCTTTTTCCTGCCCTGGAACCACAACTGCCTGGCCGATCCCCGCCTCCATCTGCTGCTCCAGGATGCGCGCAACTACGTGCTGATGTCCAATAGGCAGTATGACATGATCACTGCCGAGCCTACCAACCCCTGGATCGCTGGGGTCAACAACCTCTTCACTCGGGAGTACTACCGCCAGTGCCGCGCGCGCCTGCGCCCGGGCGGCATCATGTGCCAGTGGCTCCCCGCCTATAACTTCACCGCGCAGGAACTTCGCACCGCCTTGGCGACCTTCGCGGCAGTCTTTCCCCATGTCACCCTCTGGTCGTTTCCCCGCCTGCGCACCGATCTCTTCGCCCTCGGCAGCGACCAGCCCCTCGACCTAGACCCGGCGGCCCTTGCAGAGGTGATGGCAAAGATCAACCCCGAGGAGTTCGAGAGCATGGGAACGCCCGACCTGTGGACCTTCCTAGGGGGACTGCTGCACGACGAGGCGGCCGTGCAGGCCTTCTGCGCTGGCGCCCCACTGAACACTGACGAGCATCCGCGCCTGGAGTACTCCACCCCCTTGCACCTGCATCGCCGCTCCGCGCAGGACCCCGCACTGGAAGCCGCCTACGCCGCCGGCGAGAAAAGCCGCCTAGCCGTGGCGCCCGACCGCGCACAGGCCCTGCTCTCACGCTTGGGCGTACGCCTGGCCGAGTCGGTCCGGGTGCAGGCCGCCGACTTCCGGCCGCACCACGCCTATCCGCACCGCCACGACCGCCAGCGCCGCGACCTGGCGGAACTCAGCCTGCAGATGGAGACCCCCTTGGGGCCGGCCACCCTGCGGGTTGCCCCGCTGCCGCCTGAGCAGTGGCCTGAATCCCTGGCGCGCCTCTGGCCGGCTGCCCTCTCCTCCGCCGGCTGGCAAGTCTCTGCTACCAGCGAGGTCATGCGCACCCACCGCCAGATGCCAGGAGACACACTGGCGCTCCTCTGGGAGATCCCGGCCTCCGCCCAGGCGATCTCGCGTCTGGCGCTGCTGCAGAACTTGGTCATCCCCTCCCCCGTTCCCGATCTTCCCTCTCAACGGACCGGCGGCTAGCCGCCGCGCCAGGCTCCCCCCACCACGAAGACAGGCCCGCTCGCTCGGGCACCCTCAGGCAATGGCAACGGCCTTGCCGGTCCGCGCCGATTTGTATAGCGCGTCGAGGACCTTCATAATTGCGAGGCCATCGGTCGCCGGTGAGATCGGTTCCTTGCCCGACAGGGCGCAGTCCACAAAGTGCCGCACTGCCGCGAGCCGTCCCATCCAGGGGTCCGGCTGGACCTTGAGGTCGGCGTCTACCGGCGCGCCATGCTCCTGCTTGAACAGCCGCAGTTTGTCGATAGAGGTCTCATCTACTCCGTCTACGGCCCACTGCCGCTCCAGCGTCGCTCCCGCCTTGTCTCCGCACAGGGTGGCGTACACCCACTCTCGCTCGATGCGACTGGCCCAGGACGCCTCCAGCAAGACCGTCGCCCCGTTGGCGAACTTGACCATCCCCACCGCCATGTCTTCCACGTCGAACTTCCCCTTCGGGTCCGGGGTGCCCCAGGGGCCCAGCGCCTCCATCTGAGGCCCAAACTTGCTGTAGGTCGAGCCCAGGCAGACCACCGGCTGCGGCTTGCCCATTAGCCACCAGGTGAGGTCGAACATGTGCACGGCCAGGTCAATAAGCGGCCCACCCCCGGCATACTGCTTTTGCGTGAACCAACTCCCCCAGCCGGGAATGCCGTTGCGCCGGATCCAGCCGCAGCGCGCGAAGTAGATCTCGCCAAGTTCGCCTCCCTCGGCAGCCGCCTTGAGTACCTGGGCCTCCGGCCGGTAGCGGTTGTTGAACTGGACCATGAAGGTCTTCCCGGCCGCCTGCGCCGCTTCGATCATCTTCTGCCCGCTCTTGGCGTCGGTGCTGAGGGGCTTCTCGACCAGCACGTGCTTGCCCGCCTGCAAAGCCGCGATCGCCATGGGCGCGTGCAGGTAGTTGGGCGTACAGACGCTCACCGCGTCGAGCTCGTCCAGCGCCAGCATCTTCTTGTAGTCCGCGAACAGTTGTGGGACACAGAACTCGGCCCCCACTTGCTGCAGCGCCTGTTCATTGACATCGCACAGCGCGACGATCTCCGCCCGCGGGTGGCTCTGATAGCCGCGCAGGTGATAAGTACCGATGCCGGTGCCGATAACGCCTACACGCAACTTACTTGCTTTGGCCATAGTGGTCCTCCTCGAGGGGTTGGATAGCGCTCTTGTGGTCACCGCCATATTAGTCGCGACCGGGGAAGTATCCTTCACGTCAACCAACAGCAGGAGGAAAAAGAAATACGACGGAGAATAGTAGGGCCGTCCCGACGCGTTTGCTCCGCAGGGGGAGGTGGCTTAGGCGCCTGGTTTATCGGGTAGCGCTCGGCAGACCGCCTCGGGAAACCGCCTTTGCACTTGGCGGCACACGTTCCCAAGGAGGCAACAACAATGCGCAATCGGGTGTGGTTGGGATTGCCTGTTATCGTCGTCTCGCTTCTGGTGTGCGGCTGCGTACCCATCTGGCAACTGGGGAAGGAAAAACATGCCGAGGGAGAGCCAGCGAGCACTTCCCCGGCAGCGCCCGCGGCTCCGGCGGCAGAGGCTCCGGCCCAGCCTGTCGCGCCGGTGGCCGCGCCCCCGACGGAGATGCCCCAGACCCCCGCGAAGCAGCCGGGCATGCAAGCCGCCCTCGAAGCCGCTAAGGTCACCAAGCCCGGCTGGCAGGCCATTGTCCATGACCACAACAGCGACTGGACCACCGTGGAACTCTTGGCCGGCCCTACCTATGGCGATTGGCGGGTGGGGCTGAACTTCCGCTGGAGTTTCCGCGGCTACGAACTGGTCTCCGAAGGTCCCCTCAATCCGCCGGAGCCCACCACCGTCATCGTTGAACGTCCTTCGCCGCCCACGGTGATCGTCCGGGAGCGCCCTCCGGCGGCGCGTCCCCCGGCCGCCCGGCCACCTGCACGTCCGACCGCCCAGCCCAACCTTGAGGCGGCGCGCAAACTCGCTCGCAACCAGTTCCCCTCGGGCTATACCACCACCATCTTGCGCTCCACTGGCGACAAGCGCAACGTGGTCATCGGTATTATGGCCCCGGGTAGCCGCAACGTCATCGCCCAGGTCAACATGCACTGGAGCGACTCGGCCGGCGCCTACCGCATTGACAGCATCCAGCGCTAGCCGATTCTGACTTGCTCCCGCCGGCTTTGCCGGACTCGCAGGCACGGGAGCCGAGGCTGCGCGCCTCGGCTCCCCGTTCGTCCTTGGCGGGGTTCGCGTGGCTACCCCGCCGCCCGGCACACCGCCGCCCGCATCTCCTCCGCTTTTTCTTCTGGGAGGCTGTCGTTGATGAAATTGCCGGCCCCCGATTCCACGCTGGCCCGATACTTTAGTTTGTCGGCGCTCCGCTGCAGGGGATGGAATTCCACATGGAAGTGCGCGTTCGGCCACGACCGGCCGTCCGTCGGCGCTTGGTGGAAGATCATCATATACGGCAGAGGCAGATCAAAGAGGGCATCATAGGCAAGAGTTGTCGCCTTCAGTGCCGCCGCCAACGACCACAGTTCGTCTTCGCCCATCTCCGCCAGGCTGGGGCGGCAGGTTCGGGGCACCACCATTGTCTCGTACGGATAGCGCGCCGCGAAGGGGATGTAAACGACAAAATGCTCGTTCTCCAACACCACCCGGTTGCCCGCGGCCAGTTCCTCCGCGAGCAGCGCGCAGGTGAGACAACTGCCCGTCCGGGCCCGGTACGCGGCGGCCACCTCCAGTTCGCGGGCGGGAATCGGGGGCACAAAGGGGAAAGCATAGATCTGACCATGCGGATGATCCAGGGTCACCCCAACTTCCCGGCCCCGGTTCTCAAAGATAAGTACATAGTCAATGAAATCGAGCGCCCCCAGTTCCCGGTAGCGGTCCTGCCAGACCAGGGCCAGACGGAAGAGACGCTCCAGGGACAGCGCCCCGAGACTGCCTTCGTGCTCCGGTGTGTAGACCACCACCTCGCATCGTCCGTGGGAGGGTTTCACTGGACTGAGCTCCGTGCCGGCCACCACCGGCTCCAAGGGGGGATCGAACAGGGAGGGAAAGCGGTTTTCGAAGACAACCAGGTCGAAGTCCGGCTCGGGAATCTCGGTCTCAAAGGCCCCGGGCGCCGTGGGACATAGGGGGCAGAAATCGGCGGGTGGGTGGTAGGTGCGCTCCATACGCCCGCTGGAGGTCATCGTCCACTCGCCCAAATGCGCGTTCCACCTCAGTTCCGACATCTCTTCCCCTCGCGCCTCTCAGCAAACTCGTAGTAGATCAGATAGCGTCCGTCTGCCCGCCTGACTTCGCGGCGGCGCAGCTCGAGCGCGGGTCGGGATTTCCTGCTTGTCATCGGACCTGGCTGACGCTCCTCTCTTCTCCGGCTGTCCCCGAGTTTTCCCTCCCACTGTGATCAATCCCTCCCACCAGCAGCAACGGCGGGGAGGAACCGTTGCGGCGGGAGATGTAGTATAATCTATGCTGCTGCCATGCGGAGGAGCGCTGTCCGTGCCGCCAACTCACACGTGTATGGCCCGCGCCAGGGGAGTGGGGTCTCCCGAGAGCGGCACTCACTGGTCGGGCCCGGCCTGCTGGTTCTGCTCGCGGTGCTGCTGCTACCTGGCGGCGTGCTGGCCTACCGCCACGGATTGTTCTGGTGGCGGTCCGTGCTTGGCCACCGTCCCCCAGGCATCGTCATACACCATTCCGGCACTCCCCCCTCGGTGGCGGGCCATCCTCTGACCGCCGCCGCGATTGACCAGGCCCACGCCCGCCGCGGCTGGGGTAGGCTCCAGGGCGGACGTGTCTATCACATTGGCTATCACTACGTGGTGCAAGCCACCGGCCAGGTGGAGGTGGGCCGTCCCGAGACGATGCCCGGAGCCCACTGCGACGGCCACAACGACATGCTCGGCATCTGCTTGGTGGGGGATTTCACTAGGAAGCGACCGCCGGAGGCGCAACTGCGAGCGACCGTCGCCTTGACCCGCCGGCTGCTCGCCAAGTACGGCCTGACGCCGGCCCAGGTCTATCGGCACCGCGACCTGGACGCCACCGCCTGCCCGGGAGCAGCCTTCCCCTGGGCCGAGTTTCGCCAAACCCTGGCCGCGCCCTAACGCTGCCTACCGTTGCGCCCGCAGTGCTCTCGGCTCGCCTCCCCTCGCTTCAACGCTGGTATAGTGCTGCCTGTTTGCCTCCCTACTGGTAGCAGCGCCAGGCTTCCCTCTCCTGCCGGCAGGGCCTGTGCGGTTGAAGGCATACCACCGCGCAGAAGACCGACGAGGCTACCCCTGCCCGCATACCCTTTGCCTGGGGCTCACTCAAAAGAAGAAAGCGATGGCCTAGTAAGTGACCGGCGCTTGCGATGATTCCCTAGCTTCGTTCGCTTCTCGACGCAAGCCTCTCCCGCCGGCCGGTTTTCTACGGCCTTCGGCCTAAGCAATGAGCAGGCGGCTGCACGAGCGACTGGCTCTGGGCGGGTGAACGATCTTCTTGGCCGCAGGACCGCTTCACTCACCGGATCCGCCGAATGGACGCGAGTCGTCAACAGTGCGCTGCCCTACGGTGCACCGATTCGCGCAGAATAACATGGGAATCCCACCCCGGACACGCTGAAAACACACGACTGTCGGGTTGACCAACAACCTCCGCGTTGCTTAGCGTCATGGCGCAGTTTCTTGAGATTAACCGCGCGCGCTCACCTCACGCAGCGGCGCCGATTGCCTTCCTGGGTCGCGGCTACTCTCAGGAGACAATGGCTCGCGGTTTTGGGCTAGCCTACCGGCGCGAACCACACCGGCACCAGGTGCTGCTTGGCCCCGCTCCTACTCCAATACAGCCCTCGGAGTCTCCAGCGCTTTGCGCAGACTGCGAGCCTTGAGTAGTGGGGACATCTGGACTGTCCGACCCGCCGCCGAGGCCAAGTGTAGATA
>CALFVE010000213.1 GCA_937928475.1 uncultured bacterium
GCGGGAGTGGCCTACGTCGAGGACCTGCAGACGCTGCTGGAATACGTCTGCCAGGAGGGCTTCGAGCATCACGTGGCGGTTAGCCCGGGGCATGCCGCGGCAATCCTGGAAGAAGCCCTGGGCAACTACCTGGGCTGGGGGGTATACAACCACACGCCGCAATAGGAGGGGCGTCGCGCCCCTGTGTGGTCGTGGAGCCTCGCTGCCCTCTCCCGCGAGGGAGAGCGGACGGGGGTGAGGCGCAGCAGGGTGCGGCTTCCATGTCGCGCTTCACCCCCGAGAGGCCGCGATGAGCGCCATACGCGGCGCGATTCCGGCCGGTCCCTTGCCGGCACCCCACCCGGCATCGCTCGCTGGCGCTCGCTCCGCCGACCTCCCCTCGAGAGGGGAGGTGAGGCCAGCGGATCGAAGGCCTGATGCAGCGGTGGCCCCGCCTCGCTCCCCTCTCCTGCAAGGAGAGGGGGCGAGGGTGAGGCCGCAGGGGCCGGCACGGCCTCCAGACACGGACGGCGGGCGGAACTGAAGTTCCGCCCCTACAGGTCCGCGTGCCTCTCCCCCTGCCGCTTTCTTCACCGATGCGCCAGTTCCGCCGATAGGTCCAGATACCGCTTGATCCCCTGGGGCGTCACGTTCCAGGGAATGTGGTTGCCGATGCACATCATGTACCCGCCGGTCATGTGCGCGGTCTCTACCATGCTCTGCACCATCCGCCGGATCTCCTCCGGATCGTTGCGCGTGAGGATACGGTTATCGCCCTCCCCGGCCAGGAAGAGATTGCGCTCGGGGTAGCGCCGGGCGATGGCCTTGTAGTCGGTGTAAGGTTCGCTGATGATCCCCCGCGCCCCGCAGGCGATCACGTCGTCGGCGAAGGCGTCCATGCACCCATCGGCCATGAAGATGACCTCTTTGCCGGCGGCCTTCACCATCCCCCAGAACTCCTCGTAGCGGGGGAAGATGTACTTGTGCATCCAGACCGGGGAGCAGACCGGGCCGCGCGCGGTCACGATATCATCGTGGCAGACCACGAAGTTGACAGGCAGGCGGGCAAAGACCCGGAAGACCCGCCGGTTGATTTCGGCAAACTCGTCCATGATCCGCTCAAAGCGCGGATCGAGGCAGGTCTCCAGGAATAATTCCCAGCCGAAGGTGAGAAGCGGCCACATGAACATGGTGTTGTAGAAACCCACCGAGGCGGTGGAACCGTTGGGAGCCCGGTCGCCCCATTCGGGCGGGTAGTGCTGGCGGTACTCCTGGTACAGTTTCTCCTCGTCCCGGTAATCGCGCGACTCCACCACGGGGATGTTGGTGAAGTCTCCCTGCTCCAGCGCCGAGAAGGCGAAAACCTCCTCCGCCGACCTCGGCTGCAGGCCCCAGTCCCAGGTGCTGCTGAGGCCGTCTCCCCAGCGCACGTGGTGCCCGCCGCGCTCGTCGGTGCAACTGCTCTGGCCTTGCCGGTCGAGAGTGGGCCGAGGCTTGGGCTCGTCGCTCTCCGGGATGGGCAACTCCAGTTGGGGATACAGTTCCCGCAGCCGCAACCGGCACTCGCGCGGGTGCTCGTAGTAGTCAATGCCGGTGAGATAGGTCTCGGCGTCGGGGCAGGACCAATGCTCCCAGTGAGGAATACGCTGGGGGGCCAAGCCCATGAAGGCGAGGTACTTGTCGCTGAAGTCCACTCAGATCGCTCCTGTGCACGGCGCGCGAGAGTCGGGCCTAGCGGGCCCCTGCTCCTTCAGATACGCCTTGAGCCTGTCCAGGCGAGGCGGGCAGCCGGGCAGGTGCGGCCGGCCCGGATTGGTTGCCCCCGCGCATTTGCCCAGGACCAGCGCGTCTTCGTCTTCCGCCACGGTCTTCCCGATAACCAGGCAGCGGTCCGGAGGCAGCACGCCCGCGCTTGCCTCTTCGCATAGCGCCCGGATCAGGTAGAGTTTGCAGGCGCTGCAGGCCCCCTGCATGGACAGGCGCACTCCGGGGAGGCGACGCAGCATGGCCTCGTAGGGCCGCTCGAAACGCCGCCGGAAAGCGCTGGGCTTTTCCCCTCGCACCTCGATCCCGGTCGGGTCCACCATCCCGGCCTCTACTGCGTAGCGCAGCGTGCGCACCTCCTCGACCTCCATCCCCATGCCAGGAGCGACCACCGCGTCCACTGCCGCGGCCTCCCGCCCGGCAAAGATATAGCCCCAGTGGGCCACCGTCCCGGCGTGCGGCCCCATACCCTCCATCCCCAAGGTGCCGTCCACGATGGTCAGGTCAGGGCGAATGAGCCGGTTGAGCGCCACCAGGGCGCGGTTCAGGTCCACCTCCTGGTGGAAGGCACGTTTGTCCTCCGGATGCAGGCAACCCTTGAGGTTCTTCATTCCCAGCGTGGCCAGGCAATCAATATGCGTCTTGGCCAGGGTTACGCTGATCAGGCGGTCGTGGGTGAAGACCAGTTCACTGAGGCGAATCGTGGGTGGCAGGTCCGGAGAGGCGTCGCGGAAGGTTCGCCAACCGCCGCGGTTCATCACCGCCCAGCGGGCGCCCTTGCCCTCCACCGCCTGGGCCATGCCCGTCTCGGTGAAGATGCGCTCGGGCTGCGCCAGGCCGTAGAACGGCCCATCGGCCACCAGGATCTCCCCGGCCCCCTGCGCTCGGCACCAGTCAATCAGCGCGGCCACCAGCGCCAGGTTGACAACGCTGCTGGTACGCCAGTCGGCCACCGTGTGCAGGTTCGGCTTGATCAGCACCGACTCGCCGGGCCGAATAATGCCTTCGACGTCGGCAAGCGCAAGCAGGCGGGGCAGCACGGCAGGGTAATCACCGTTGCTTTTTAGGGCAGCGACAATGGCCTGGTCAGTCCTCATGTGATGGGCTCCGCTCAGTGCGCCGTGTGCTCGGCCCCAAAGAGGCAGGTAGTCAAGACGCCGAGCGGCATGTGGCTCGCTTGTGCGCCATGCTCTCCCTCGCTGGCGCGGGAAAGTGCCGACGTCGGCGCCGGCGGCAGGGGGGCCGCGTGGTCTTCTTACCCGCCCAGCGTTTGCCTCAACCACCTGGCAAAGGTCATTTTCGGCTCATATCCGAGGAGCCTCCGCGCCTTGGCGATCGTGTACGTGGGGCAAATGCGCTGCGGCAAAGCCACGCCCTGCTCCTCCAGGCGCGCGGCCTCAGGGAAATACCTCAGAATTACCGAGCGGGCGTCGCTGAGCAGCGCCGGGCCGTCTTCGCGGGTGAAGGGATTGCCCGCAGTGACGATGATCGCCTCGTTGACCACCGCGCTACGCAGGGCCAGCACGTGCGCCTCGGCCACATCCTCGAAACTGAGTCTACTGCCGAGCAGGCCGAATCCGAAGGCGGGCGTTTCCTCGTCGCAGGGGATGAAGCAGCCCGGGCGCAAGTACACGGAGTTCAGCCCGTGTGTATTCCGGAATAGGTTGAAGAACTGCTCCCCTACGTGCTTGCTGAGGCCGTAGAGGTCTTCCTGCGGCGTGCAGGGCTTGGACTCGTCGAAGGGCAGTGGGTAGCCCTCCATCGGCGCATAGCCCATGGCGGCGATGCTGCTGGTGTAGATGACGCGCTGCACCTTCGCCTCCGCCGCCGCCCGGGCCAGGTTCCAGGTCCCCTTGATGTTGCAGTCCAGGTATTGCTCCGGCGTGTACTGCTTCCAAGGGTGAATAGCCGCGATATGCAGCACCTGGTCCACACCCTGGCAGAGCGGCGCGGTCTGTTCCCAGTCGGCCAGGTCGGCCTGAACAAACTCGTGCGCCGTCTCCAGCGGCAGCACATCGGTCAAGCGCAGGTCGTAGTCGCCTTCGGCCTCCAGCCGCGCGACGACCGCTTGCCCCAGTACTCCCGCTGCTCCGGTGATAAGAACCTTCATGCTCTCCTCCCGACAAGAACAAAGACGGAACCCGTTTCTCCTTGGCCGGGTTCCGCGCCTTCTTGCGCTTGCGCCTGGTGCAGGTTGTCCGCAGGTAACTGCCCGCCGGACCTTAACCGCCCCAGTTCAGCTGCAGGTCCATCGCTCCCAGCAGGCGGAAGTCATCCAGCACCTCCGCCAGTCGCAGCAGGCCGTCGCGGGGAAGCACATCGCGCACAAGATGGTGCGCATTCTCAAAGCCGGGGGCTACGATGTTGCCCAGCAGAATGCGCCTGACCCCCGCCTTGCGATAGATGACGGGGTCAGAGTTCCAGAACATATTGCCC
>CALFVE010000214.1 GCA_937928475.1 uncultured bacterium
GATCTCGTGCTGGAGGGCGCGCGCCAGCATGGCCTCCGCCTCCAGGGCTAGTTCCTCGCCCTGCGGGGTCAGGCCGGTCACCACCACGCGGGCGGCGCGGACGACGCGGCCGCGCAGGGTGGGCAGGCTCAGGCATCCTTCGAGGCCTTCCTCCTCCCCAGACGCCTCGATCAGGCGCGGATTGAGCAGGCGGTAAGTGACCGGCTCCGCGCCTTCTTCGCCAGAGTCAGCGCGCACTACGATCGCCTGCACCGACTCTCCGATCTGGGGCGCGGCCAGGCCCAATCCTTGCTCCGCGAGCATGGTCTCAACCATGTCGTCGAAGAGCACCGGGATGTCTGGTCCGATCTCTCGTATGGCCTTGGCCTTCTTGCGCAACAGCGCGTCGCCGCAGATTAGCAGTTCACGTCTGGCCACCTTGCAGGTGCCCTCCGGGCAAGTTGGAAGTCTGAAGTCGGAAGTCGCGAGTCGCGAGTGAAAGACGGGATCTGAAGCCCTCCTGCCATCGCTGCCCCGCCGGCCTTGACCCACTCCCATCGCTCACTCCGCACTCACCACTCCTACATCATATCACTGGGATCCACATCTACCGTCACCCGCAGGTCCGCCGGCGTGTCCAGGTCGGCCAGCAGTTTGCGGATCGTACCGGCGAGCGTCTCATACTCGGGCGCCTTGAGCAGGAGGTGGTAGCGATACCGCCCCCGCAGTTTGTGCAGGGGACACGCGCCGGGCCCCACGAACTGGGCAGGACCGCGTCCGTGCTCTAGACCGAGTTCCTGGAGCCGCACCGCCGCCCGGCGCGCCGCCCCTAAAGCTACCTCCTCCTGCGGATGCGAGAAGACCAGATTTGCCAGTTTGCTGAAGGGCGGGAAGCAGGTATCCCGCCGCGCCCGGATCTCCACCTCGTAAAAGGCATGATAATCGTGGGCGGCCGCGCTCTTCAGCGCGTAGTGGTCCGGGTTGTATGTTTGCACGTAGACCTGCCCGGGCTTATCGGCTCGCCCGGCACGGCCGGAGACCTGCGTGAGCAACTGGAAGGTGCGCTCGGCGGCGCGGAAATCCGATCGGTACAGTCCCACGTCAGCGTTGACTACCCCTACCAGCGTCACCTCGGGGAAATCATGCCCTTTGGCAACCATCTGGGTGCCGATCAGGATTTGAGCCTCGCCGCGCGCAAACTGTCCCAGAATCCGCGCATAGGCGCCCCTTTGCCGTGCCGTGTCCCGGTCCAGACGTAGAATTCTGGTCTCCGGGAACTGCCGGGCTATCTGGTCGGCGAGGCGCTCCGTCCCCAGGCCGTGAAAGCCGATGTCATACCCCTGGCAGTTCGGGCACTGATCCGGCGCCACCTGCGCGTGATCGCAATGGTGGCAGCGCATTTTCCCGCTCTCGCGGTGGTAAATCAGCGACACCGCACAGTCCGGGCAGGTCAGCACGAAGCCGCACTCCCGGCACATGACGAACGTCGAGAAGCCACGGCGGTTGAGAAACAGGATCACCTGCTCCCCGCGCTGCAGCCGCTCGACGATGGCCTCGCGCATCTCCTCCGCGAAGGTGCTGCCCGGCCCGATCGCGACCTCTCCGCGCAGGTCAAGCACCTTCACCTCCGGCAGTGGCCGCCCGCCGATGCGCTCGGGGAGTTCGACCAATTCCAGGCTAGGGTCCTCGGGGTCAAGGGCCGCGTGGAAGCGCTCCAGGGCCGGCGTTGCGCTGCCCAGCAGCAGAACGGCCTGCGCCTGCTCTGCCCGCCACTGGGCCACCGTGACCGCCTGGTAGCGAGGGCTGGTGTCTTGTTTGTAGGAAGGGTCGTGCTCTTCGTCAACGATGATGACACCTAGGTGCGGACAGGGCGCGAACAGCGCAGAGCGGGCTCCCACTACCACCCGCGCTTCCCCCGACCGTACCCGCTGCCACTCATCGAACCGCTCCCCGGCGCTCAGCGAACTGTGCAGGAGAGCAATGCGGTCCCCGAAGCGTGCGGCGAACCGCCCCACCGTTTGCGGCGTCAGGGAGATCTCCGGCACCAGCACGATGGCGGTTCGCCCCCGGGCGAGGGCCTCCTCGATGACCCGCAGGTACACCTCGGTCTTGCCGCTGCCCGTCACCCCGTGGAGGAGTGCTCCCCAGTAGCGGCCTTCGTCCAGGGCGCGCCGGGCTCGGTCCAAGACTGCCTGCTGGGCAGGAGTGAGTACCGGCCGCTGGAGCGAGGCCACTAGGGCCTGATCCCGAGGGCGGCGGTAACGGGGCTGGTCGAAGACCTCCACCAGCCCGCGTTGCTCCAGGCCCAGCACGGCGCTGCGGGGCAAGCCCACCAAGGGGCGCTCGCCCTGCTCGGCTAGTTCCCGCAAGATATCGGCCTGGCGCGGCGCCGAGCGTGCGAGGGTTTCCGCCTCGGCGCGAGCCCGCTCCGGCGAGACCAGCAGCCGCACCCAGCGCTGCGCGAGCGGTCCCGCGCCTGGCCGCCGCAAGCGCCGCACTGTCTGCACGAAGCCCCTCTCCTCCAGGGCGCGCAGCAGCCCGCTCAGTTCGCGGCGCAGCCCGGTGCTCTCCTCCAGTCGCCCTCTTTCCGCCTCCTCGCCGCAGGCCGCCAACGCCTCCAGGACCCGGCGTTGCTGGGGTGCGCGCCGCAACTCGTCTCGCTCCAGTGCCCTGTGTCCCGCTTCTGTCAGGATGACTATCTGCTCCGGCTTCCGCGCCGCTCCCGGGGGGAGGATCAGGCGCAGAGCGTGCGCCAGTGGACACAGATACACCTTCGCGACTCGCTCCGCCAGCGCCAGTTCTTCGGCTCCAAACACCGGCTCGTCTAGGAGCAGGTCCTCGATCTCTCGCAGCCGGACTGGTGGCGCCGTGGCGGGCAGAGCCACTACGTATCCCGCTAGCCGCTGTCTGCCCAAGGGCACCCGCACATAGCAGCCCAGCGCGAGGCGCCCGGCCAGGCGTTGCGGCACTGCATAGGTAAAACTGCGCTCCAGGGCTGCGCCCGGCTGGTCCAGCACCACCTCGGCCAATCGCAGCCCCGCGACCTCAGGGCTACCCTCGCCCTCTTCTCCCAGGGGCAGCGCAGCGGACGCGGAACTGTTCAGAGTCGGGCCGCCTCCCGCAAGACGTCAACCGCATCCAGCCGCTCCCAGGTAAAATCGGGATCGTCGCGGCCAAAGTGGCCGTAGGCAGCCGTCTTGCGATAGATGGGCCGCCGCAGATTGAGGTGCTCGATCATCCCCCGCGGGGTTAGGTCGAAGATCTCGGTGATCAGGCGTGCAATCTCCGACTCCGGCAGTTTGCCGGTGCCGAAGGTCCAGGCGGCTACCGAGAAGGGGTCGGCGTCGCCGATGGCATAGGCTACCTGAATCTCGCAGCGGTCGGCGAGGCCCGCCGCCACCAAATTCTTGGCAATGTAGCGCATCATGTAGGCGCCACTACGGTCCACCTTGGTGCAGTCCTTGCCGGAGAAGCACCCGCCGCCGTGGCGGGCAAGGCCCCCGTAGGTATCCACGATGATCTTGCGCCCGGTCAGGCCGGTGTCGGCTTGCGGTCCGCCTACGGAGAAAGAACCGGTGCGGTTCAGCAGGAAGGTGAAATCGTCGGACCGTTGCTCGCGCGGAATGACGTGCGACAGGACGTGTTTCTCCAGGTCCTCCCACATTTCTTCCTGAGGGACGCCGGGGCGATGCTGGGCCGCCAGCAGCACTTTGACCACTTCCACGGGCCGATCGTCCTCATAACGGACCGTCACCTGGGTCTTTCCGTCTGGCCGCAGGTAGGGCAGGGTGCCGTTCTTACGCACCTCGGCGAGGCGCATCGCCAGCTTGTGGGCAAGCATGATAGGCAGCGGCATGTACTCGGGCGTCTCGTTGGTCGCATACCCAAACATCATGCCCTGGTCACCGGCGCCACCCACGCACACCCCTTGCGCAATCTCCGGGCTCTGTTCGTGGATGGCGGTGAGCACCCCAATGGTCTCGTAGTCGAAGCCGTACTTAGCCCGGGTATAGCCGATGTCGCATACGGTCTGGCGCACGACTTCATCCACCGGCACGTAGGTCTCGGTGCACATCTCCCCGGCGACGATGCAGGTTCCGGTGGTCACCATGGTCTCCACGGCTACCCGCCCCATGGGATCGTCGCGCATCACCGCGTCGAGCACGGCGTCCGAGATCTGGTCACAGATCTTGTCCGGATGCCCTTCGGTTACCGACTCCGACGTCAATAGGTAGGACTTGTGACTCAAGGGGCAAACCTCCCAGGCGTTGGATGACTACATGGGTGTCAGGATGTCACGGCCGGCCGCTAGAGCGGCGCCGGCTGTGCAACCTTCGGCGACCAGGGGAGCACCGCTGCCGGACGGCGCGCAGGCCGAAGCAGAGAGGATTCCTGGCCTATCGAAGGCCTGCGGCCAGCCACTGCTGCACCCGGTCGAGAATCCGCTCGGCTACCTCCCGCTTAGATCGCCGTGAGAGCAGTTCACGTCCACCCCGGCGGTCGAGTATCAGCACCTCGTTCGTATCCTCACTGAAGCCCGCGCCCGGCTGGGTAATATCGTTAGCGACAATCAGGTCCAGGCCTTTGCGCTCCAGTTTCGCCCGGGCCTGGTTCTCCAGATCTTCGCTCTCCGCGGCGAAACCGACCACCACCGGCGGACGCTGGGGCGACCGGGCCACCTCCTGAATGATGTCCGCCGTGGGCAACAAGCGCAATTCCAGGGGCTCCTGGCTCTTCTTGTGCTTCTGCTCAGCGCGCTCTTCGGGGCGGTAATCAGCAACCGCCGCGGCGCCGATGAAAACGTCGGCGCCCGGCAAGTGTTGCGCCACCGCCTGGCGCATCTCCTCCGCCGTCTCGACGCGGGTAACCTCGATTCCCGCCGGCGCCGGCAAGTGCGTCGGCCCCAGCACGAGCATTACCTGCGCGCCTCGCTGTGCCGCTGCCTCGGCCAGGGCCAGCCCCATCTTGCCGCTGGAGGGGTTGCCAAAAAAGCGCACCGGGTCCAGCCATTCCCGGGTCGGTCCGGCGGTGATCAGCACTCGCTTGCCGGTGAGCGGCCCGGGTGCCGGCCGCAACAGTTGCTCGATCGCTGCGTAGATCGTCTCCGGCTCGGCCATCCGCCCCGGGCCAACCTCTGCACAGGCCAGCCAGCCCTCCTCCGGCATCACGAAGTGATAGCCGAGTTCTTGCAAGCGCGCCACGTTCGCCTGGGTGATTGGGTTCTCCCACATCACGGCGTTCATGGCAGGCGCGAGAAGCACCGGTGCCTGCGTGGCAGCGATAGTCGTGGTCAGCAAATTGTCACAGATTCCGCAGGCTACCTTGGCCAAAGTGTTGGCCGAGGCGGGTGCCACTACCAGTAGTTCGGCGAAGCGCGCCAGCGATACGTGGTCGCCAGTCTCGGGGACCTCCTCCCACATGTCCGTCGCGGGGGGATGCCCGGTCAGCGAGCGGAAGGTCACCGGCCCCACGAACCGTGTGGCGGCCTCGGTCATGACCACCTGCACCTCCGCGCCGTCTTGCACCAGTCGGCTGATCAGGGAGCAGACTTTGTAGGCGGCGATGCCTCCCGTGACCCCAACGAGAATTCGCCGTCCCGCCAGGGGCCTGGCCACGGTGCGCGGCTCAGCCACTGCTTGCCACCTCCGCGCTGGGTCGCAGGAGGGCATCGGCCTCCGCCAGCAAGCGGTCGCGCAGGGCCTGCCAACGCCCGGCCCGCTGCGCCGACCGAGCGGCGACAAGCACCGCCTCGAGTTCTGCCGTGGCCGGCTCAATCTGGTCGTTGACGATCACGTGGTCGTAGTCATCCAGATGACTAATCTCCTGGCGGGCTGTGATCAGCCGCGCCTGGAGTTGCTCGTCGGATTCAGTGTTACGGTCGGCCAGCCGCCGGCGGAGTTCGGCGAAACTGGGCGGCGCCACGAAGACCAGCACCGCGCGTTCGCCCATGACTCGTCGGACCGAGTGGGCGCCCTGGTCATCTATCTCCAGCACGATATCCTCCCCCCGTGCCAAGGCTTCTTCCACCGGCTTGCGAGGGGTGCCGTAGCGCAGCCCGGGATAGACCTCCGCCCATTCCAAGAGGCACCCCTGGGCGCAGAGGCGATCGAACTCCTCAGCGCTCACGAAGAAGTAGTCCACGCCTTCTTGCTCGCCGGGTCGAGGGGGCCGAGTAGTGCAGGAGACGGACAGGCGCACCTCGGGATGCCGCCGGCGGACTCCCGCGATCAGGGTCCCCTTGCCGACTCCCGAGGGGCCGGAAACCACCAGCAGTATACCGCTGTGCTGCAAACTCATCTGGCCGACTCAGGTGGGAGTAACCTCTCCGCGCCCGTGCCGAGGCCGCAGGGCCCGCGCTGCAGGCTACCCCTCTCCCCGTTTGCTCCGCAAACGCAAAGACGGGCCTCCTTGCCCGTCCCGAATTCCGGAAACTACCAGATTATAGCACCACCTCCCGTCCCAATGCAACGAACGCTCCTACCCCATCTGGTTGTTGTTCCGTGCCCGGCGATGTGGTATAATACGGTTGCCTCGGCAGTGTGCCGGGGCGCATGTTCTTGAGGAGAGGTAGCCATGAAGGCCGACATCCATCCGAGGTACATGGAGTGCAAGGTGACCTGCGCCTGTGGGAACTCCTTCGTTACTCGCTCCACTAAGCCGGAGATCAAGGTCGAAATCTGTTCCGAGTGTCATCCTTTCTACACCGGCCAGCAGAAAATCATTGACAGCGAGGGCCGCGTGGATCGCTTCATCCGTCGCTATGGCCTAGAGTCTCGCTACAAGCGAACTAGCAAGAAGGCCGAGCGGCCCACCGAGCAGTAGCAACCGGGAGAGCGTCGGGTAGGAGCCCGGGCCGCCGTTGGCCTGGGCTTTCTGTGTACGCAGGCCAGGGAGAATGCCGGAAGAAGAGCAACACTTCTATGGGGGCCAGGCGGTACTGGAGGGCGTGATGATGCGCGGCCTCGACCACTTTGCCGTGGCCGTCCGCCGGCACGACGGCCAGGTTCTGGTGGCGAGCGAACCCTTGCGCGGCCTGGCCGTGCGAAGCGGGTGGCACAAGTGGCCGCTGCTGCGCGGCAACTACATGCTGCTCGAGAGTCTGTCCTTGGGGATGAGAGCCTTGCAGTTCTCGGCCGACGTGCTGACAGCCGAGGAGGCGGAGAAGCAGGCTGCAGCAGTGCTCCCCGCCGGTGCGCGCCAGTCAAGCGGCCCCGAGACCGAGCCCAGTACGCCCGCTGATTCCCCCGACCAGAAGCCGGCGGCGCTCAGCCGCCTCTGGGTGGGATTGACGACTGCCTTAGCCCTCGCGCTAGGGGTTGGCCTCTTTGTGTTGCTACCCACGGCGGTGCCAGGGTGGCTGTGGGGAGCGCAGCCGCAGGGCCCGGGCGCCCAGAGCCTACTGCTCAATCTGGTGGAAGGCGCCGTCCGTCTGGCTGTCATCGTGCTTTATATTCTCGTCATCTCCCTGATGAAGTACGTCAAGCGCGTCTTCCAGTACCACGGCGCGGAGCACGCCACCATTAACTGTTATGAGGCGGGCGAGCCGGTCACTCTGGACAATTGCCTGCGGCACGGGCCGCTGCATCCGCGCTGCGGCACCGCCTTCCTGTTGGTAGTCATCGTGGTCAAGATTATAGTCGGCTGCTTCTTCGGCTGGCCGGCCCCCTGGCTGCGCATGATCCTGCGCCTGGCGCTCCTGCCGGTGGTGGCCGGCTTGTCATACGAGATCCTGCGTTGGGCAGGGCGGCATCGGGACTCGCGGCTGGCCCGCATCCTGGCCGGGCCGGGTTTGCTGCTCCAGTTGCTGACCACGCGCAGGCCGGACCGTGACCAGGTAGCGACGGCTATCTATGCCCTAGCCGCGGTCGCGCCGGAAGTCTCCTTGCCCGCCGATTTTGCGCCCCCTCGCCGGGTGGACTTACGCCTGCATCTGGTCGCGACGCCGGCGCCGGTCTCCGTGGGTGGTGAGGAAGAGAGCCATGGACCTGCATGAGGCGATGGAGAAATTGGAGAGAGAGCGCCAGGAACTAGAGCGCGCGCTGGCCCAACCCGAGGTTACCGCCGACAGCCACCGCTTCCGGGACCTAGCGAGACGCTACGCCGAGATCGAGCCGACGGTCTCTCTCTACCGTGAGTACCAGCAAGCCTTGCAGGACGCTGCGGAGGCTGAGGGCCTGCTCGAGGAATCCCAGGACTCCGAGATGCGCGAGTTCCTGGAGCAGGAACTCGCCACCGCTCGCGACCGGACGGCAACCCTGGAGAGGCAGATCATGCTCTCCCTTGTCCCTCGGGACCCACTGGAGGAGAAAAATGCCCTGGTCGAGATTCGCGCGGGGACCGGGGGGGACGAGGCCGCCCTGTTTGCCGCGGACCTGCTGGATATGTATACCCGCCTGGCCGAGCGCCGCGGTTGGCAGGTCGAGATCCTAGACGAGAGCCCTGCCGAACTCGGCGGCTTGCGCGAGGCTGTAATCAAACTGATTGGCCGAGGGGCGTACGGCGACCTGCAGCTGGAAAGCGGCGTGCATCGGGTGCAGCGAGTGCCG
>CALFVE010000215.1 GCA_937928475.1 uncultured bacterium
GAGGCCGTGTGTGAGCTGTTCAACCGCCTGAATCGCGGCGGCGAGGGGGGCAGCGCTGTCATCGAAGCGAGCGGCTACGACGCCCGGGGCGAGCTGGTCGATCCGACGGTCGTGGTCAAGACATATGTGCCCGTCGACCGCCAGTCTGAGGATGTCAGGCGCCAGATCGAAGAGGGGCTGTGGCACCTGGGGCAGCTCTATCCGATCCCTGCCCCTGCGTTTCGCGTCCTCACCCAGGAAGATTGGGCCAACGCCTGGAAAGAGCATTTCCCACCTCTGCGCGTCGGGGAACATCTGGTGATCAAGCCGAGCTGGCGCGAGTGGGATGCTGCGCCCGATGACGTCGTCATCGAGCTCGATCCGGGGATGGCCTTTGGCACCGGCCTGCATCCTTCCACCCGCCTGTGCCTCATCCTCCTGGAGCGCCATCTGCGCCCGGGGATGCGCGTCCTGGATCAGGGGTCTGGCTCCGGCATCCTCTCGCTGGCGGCGGCCAAGCTGGGCGCGGCGCGCGTCACCGCCTGCGACATCGATCCGGTGGCCGTACAGGCGACCATCGAGAACGCTGCACGCAACCACCTCGAGAAGCGCATCCAGGCGATCCAGAGCGAGCGCCCTCCCGCCGGCGTATACTTGATGGCGTTGTCGAGCAGATTCACCAGCACCGTCTGCAAACCGGCGGGGTCGGCCCAGACGCGCGCCTCGGGTTGCGTCTCCGCGACGACTTCCACCCCGCGCCTCGCAGCCAGCGGCGCCATCCGGCCTTGCGCCTCGGCGAAGGCCTCACGTACCGCGACCCAAGTCGGTCTGAGCAACTCCGCGCCCCGCTCCACCCGCGTCAGCACCAGCATGTCATCGAGCAGCCGGGTCAGTCGCTCGGCCTCCGCCAGGATCTGTCGCACAAAATGCGGCCCCTTTTCCGCATCCTCGAGCGCGCCTTCGGCCAGCACCTCGGCCAGCGCCCGAATGCTGGCCGCCGGGGTGCGCAGTTCATGGCTGGCGTTGGCCACGAACTCCCGCCGCATTTGCTCCGTCCGGTGTGCTTCCGTGAGGTCCCGGAGCAGGCCAACGACGCCCTGCGGCTGCCCCCGCTCATCGTTCAGGGGGGTGGCCACCGCGTACAGGAAGCGCGGGTGGGGGCGCACCAGGTGTATTTCAGCGCGCTGAGCAGTGCCCTGCTCCTGGGCCCGAGTCAGCAACACGCTGAGTTCGTAACTCAGACTGACCTCCTCCAGGCGCCGCTGGCTTGCCCAGGCGGGGTCGAGGCCGAAGAGTTCCGCAAAGGCTCGATTGATCAGTTGCACGCGGCCTTGCTGATCTACCGCCACGACGCCGTCGCTCATCTGCTCCAGCAGGGCGGCGTAGCGCTGGGCCTCCTGCTGCGCGCTCTCGGTGACTTCGGTGAGTTGCTCCAAGGCCTGGTTGAAGACCCCCGCCAATACGCCTAGTTCTCCTCCGGTCGGTCTTTCCACCCGGGCGCGCAGATCGCCTCGGGCTACCCGCCGGGCCACGTTCACCAGCCGCTGCAGGGGTTTGGTTAGGGTTGCAGCCACCCACAGGCTAATGAACACGATCGCCAGCACGGCCAGGGCAAAGGCCAGGGCCAGCATCCGGCGCAGTTCCGCCGCGGCCGCCTCGGCAGTCACCAGGGGCACGGACAAGCGGAGGACGAAGGCGACCGGATCGGCCGCGCCCACCGGGACGGCTACATACAGCATGGGCAGCCCTGCCGTCCCGCTGTGCCGAACGGCGCTGCCTACCCCAACCCTCAGGGCCTCGAGACGCTCGGGACGGTCGGCGTGATTCTCCAGGACCGCCGGTTCATACCACGAATCGGCCGCCACCTGCCCGTCGGGGGCAATCAGGGTAAGGCGCGCTCCGCTCTCGGCTCCCAGTTCCCGCACCAGGCGCTGGAGTCGCTCGCTGGCCTCCCACGGTACCGGGGGTAAGGCCCGCGCCACCAGCCGGGTCTCCGCCAGCAGCCACTCGCGCGTGCTCGCGGTGCTCAGGCGGCGGGCCGCCGCTTCCAAATAAAACCACAGGCCGCCGAAGACCACGGCGGCCAGGAGAACAAAGGATAGCGCGATTCTCCAGCGCAGGCTCATGCCGGTTACGCCTCGCTGAACTTATAACCGATGCCTCGCACGGTGAGCAAGCGGCGCGGCACCGCCGGGTCCTTCTCGATCTTCTTGCGCAGCCACCGAATGTGCACGTCTACCGTGCGCTCGTCTAGGTACTCCTCCTGCCCCCACACCGCCGCCAGGATCTGCTCCCGGGAGCGCACCCGGCCTCGGTGGCGCAGGAGATAGGCTAGCAGGTCGAATTCCTTGGGGGTCAGTTGCACCGGCACTCCCTCTACCCAGGTTTCCCGGCGGGAGGCGTCCAGCCGCACCCCACCCGCTTCCAGCACCGCCTCGGCCTCTGGCTCCTCGGTTCCCGCCGTTCGGCGCAGTACTGCTCGCACCCGGGCAATCAACTCTCTCATACTAAACGGCTTGACCACGTAATCATCGGCGCCCATCTCCAGTCCCGCCACCCGATCCGCCTCCTCTCCGCGGGCGGTAAGCATGATCACCGGAACTGCCGAGCGCTTGCGCAAGGCGGTAAACAGTTGCCAACCGCTCAGCCCGGGCAACATGAGGTCGAGGAGCACCAGGTCCGGCGGCTGCGCCTCGAAGCAATCCAGCGCGCTGGGGCCGTCAGCTGCCGTCTGGGTGACGAAGCCCTCCCGCTGCAGAGCATAAGCCACTGACTCCGCCAGGTTGGGCTCGTCCTCGACAATGAGAATGCGTTCAGCCATTATTTTTGGCAGTAGCCGGACGGGGAGGCGGGACCAGCGGCCCTGCTACGGGCAAGCGGAAGATAACGCGCAGGCCGGGGCCCTCCCCGGGCTCGGCGGCGATGCTCCCGCCGTGGGCCTCCACGATCATGCGCGCCAGGTAGAGCCCCAGGCCCAGGCCTCCGGAAAGGCGGGTGGAATCGGTCTCCGCCTGATAAAACAGGTCGAAGATGCGCTTCTGGTCGGCAGGCCCCAGGCCGGGCCCCTGGTCGCTTACCGCCCCCCAGGCCTCCTGGCCATCGCTACCCACGGCTAGGGTGATGGTCGTGCCCTTGGGCGAGAACTTGATGGCATTGCGCACCAGCACTCCGAACACTTGCCGCAACTGCCTCCGGTCCGCTTCGAGCAGGATCGGCTCGGCGGGCGCCTCCAGTACCCAATGATAGTCTGCGTTCTCCTGCGCGAAGTCCGACTGCACCTCTCGCGCCAGCGCGGTGAGGTCGCAGCGGCCCAGGTTGAGGGGCAATTGGGCTCCGGCGGTGAGCGTGGCGCTGAGCAGCAGGTCCTCCACCAGGCGGATCAGGGTCTGCGCGTGCTGCTCAATGAGGCTGAGCGTGTGTGCCTGCTCCTCGGTCAGTTGCTCCGGTCGCGCCAGCAGCGACACCACGAGTCCCAGGATGGTGTTGACCGGGTTACGCAATTGATCAGAGACCATGGCAAGGAAGCGCGTTTGCAGATCGTGGAGGCGACGATCCGCCATCAGCCGGCGGGCGGTGGCCAGCCGATCCGCCTCCCGCACCCGGCGCAGCACCTCCTCGCGCTCGGGGCCCTCGTACGCCGCTTGGAGCTCGCGCCACAGGTCCCGGCGCGGATCCTGCTGGTTCCGAGTGTATACGGTTTGGGGACCGAAGTTCTGGCTGTGACTCGCCTTGAGGAAGCGGGCCGCGGTCAGTTCCCGGGAGGCCAGGTCCACCTGCACCGGGTCGCGGCCCAAGCGCCGCGCCAAGCCGGCCAGGCTCTCCGCCGCATAGGGGTTGCGCAAGAAGTAGGTCACCACTTCCAGCTTGGTTTGCGAATCCACCGCCTCGGCTATCAATTGTTCGAGGTCGCCTCGCGTGGGGATCACCCCTCACCCGCCGGGTACGCTCCGCCGCTCTCCGCATGCGGAGCGGGCGCTTGCGGAACCTTCCAGCGACGATGCAGCCACAGCCACTGCTCGGGGTGAGCCAGGATCTCCTGCTCCAGAGCCTGGTTCACTAGTACTGTGTTGCTTCGCACATCGGCCTCCCGGTCTCCGGTCCGCCGCAGCGGCAGAGCGGGGCGAAACTCGGCCGCAAAGCCTCCCTTCGGCAGCCGCCGGCAGAACCCGGGCACAATCGGGCAGCCGGTCCGCAAGGCTAAAGTCGCCGGGCCTACCGCGGTCGCCGCTGGCCGTCCCAAGAAATCAACAATGATGCTTCCGCCCCAGGCATGCTGATCCGGCAAGATGCTCAGGATACGATTCTCCCGCAGCGTCCGCAACATACCCCGCAGGTCCTCCCGCGCCAACACCTCCAACCCGTGACTCTGCCGGGCCCGGTTGATCAGGTTGGCAGTGAAGGTCTCCTCGGAGTCCCGGGCCACCGCCGTACAGGGCAGACCGGCGCTGGTGATTACCGGTCCCAGCAGTTCCCAGTTCCCGTAGTGGGCCGTGACCATGATCACTCCACGGCCTTGCGCCCAGGCCGCCCGGAGATGCTCAATTCCCTCCACCCTCACCAGCGCCCGGAGTTGCTCGCGAGTCAGGTAGGGAAACTTGAGCAGTTCCACCATGGTGCGGGCGACTCCGCGGGTAACTTGCGCTGCCAGTTGCCGGTATTCCTTCTCAGTATAGCGGTCCCCGAAGACCCGGCGCATATTGTCCACGGCGATCCGCTGTCGAGATGGTGCGAGGACCCGGATCAGCCACGCCGCCCCATCGGCCAGCCGGCGCAGCGCGGACAGGGGCAGCACCCGCACCAGCACCGCGAAAACCGCGGAGGTGGCCCGCGTCAACGCCTTCTCCGCTGCTTTTCTGGCCTTGCTCTTCTGACTCATCAGTCCCGGCCTGGCGCAGTGTCTCCTGCCGGCCCGCTGCCGGGCTCAGTCTGCCGCCGGGCGCCGACCATCTCAGAGCGTCGCTGCTCCTCGGCCCTGCTGGCTACGTGTGCCAGCATCGCCTCCACCTCCTCCTCCCCGCGCAGGATGCTGAGTTCGCACTCCGCCACCCAGACTCCCTTGGTAAAGGACTCCAGTTTCACCGCGTCTTTCTCCGTGACCACTACTAGCTCTGCCCCGCGTCTCCCCTTCTCCCGGAGCATCCTCTGCCCGTCCTTCCGCGTGTACTGGTGATGATCGGGGTAGCGCAGGGCCGTCACCTCTGCGCCGGCTTGGATCAGGGAATCCTCGAAGGAGGCCGGGTTGCCCAGCGCAGATACAGCCAGCACTCGTTCCCCTGCCAGCTGCTCCGGAGGGCAGCGCTGCCCCTGCGGGCCGCGCAGGGCGGTCAGACGATGCCGGGTGAGCACGACCGGCCCCTCGTAGTAACGCCGGACAAACTGCTCTCTCGCCGCCAGCGTCTCCGGCTCCACGCGGTCGGCGTGAGTGAACCAGACTTGGTGCGCCCGCCGCAGATGTGCCCACGGCTCCCGCAGGTACCCGGCGGGAAACAGCCGCTCCCTTGCGCAGTCTCGCCCGGCATCCACCAGCACCAGGTCCACGAGTCTCTCCATCCGGAAGTACTGAAAGCCGTCGTCGAGTAGTACCACCTGCGCCGGGGTTGCGCGGGCCAGCAAGGCGATGACTCGCTCTCGCCGCTTCCCCACCGCCACGGGGACTCCCGGCAGCATTTGGGCGAGCATCGTCGGCTCATCGCCGGCCAGCGCCGGCTCGAGTAAGAGCCCCTCCCCCGTGCTGACCAACTGCACGCTTCCCGGCGCGCGCCGGCCGTAGCCGCGAGCCACGATCGCCGCCGTCACGCCTCGCGCTTGCAGTTGCCGCGCCAGGTAGGCGACCGCGGTGGACTTGCCGGTCCCTCCCAGGGAGAGATTACCCACGCTCACCACCGGCAAAGCCGGCTGCGTTCGGGCCTTCAGGCCCCACTGGTACAAGGCCAGGTTCGCCTCCAGCCCTAGCCGATAGGGCAGCGACAGCGCGCTCAGCCCGGCGCGGGCCAGAGCAGCCCCCGGCCCGCTCGTCCGTCCCTCCACCAGGTCCCGCCACCCTTGCTCCCTCGAACGCTTCGCGCCGTGGCCAAGCCTGCGGCTCATATACTCTCCAACAAGGGCAAGATGCGATCCACCATCGCCCGCGAGGCGCCCGCATTCTTGCGGATGAGCGCCTGGGCCTTCACGGCCAAGAGTTGCCGCTCGGTCTCCGAGCCCAGCAGCCGGCGCAGGGTGGCGCACAGCTCTCCCTCGCTGTGGACTTGCAGGGCGGCGCCCTCCCGCAGCGCCAGGTCGGTCAGGTCCCGTGAGTTGTGCATGTAAGGACCGAAGACTACCGGCTTGCCCTGCGCCATCGGTTGCAGGAAGTTGTGCCCACCGACGGGGACCAGACTTCCCCCCATGAACACCACTGTGGCCACCGAGAAGACGCGACTGAGCTCGCCCATTGTGTCCAGCAGGGCAACTTGTACGCGGGCGTGTCCCTGGACGCTCGGCTCTCCCTCGCTGACCGCCCGGCTGCGCCGGCGACAGCCATACCCGAAACTGCTGATGAGCGTCTCCACTGCGTCCCCCCGCTCCGGATGTCGCGGCGCCAGCAGCAGGCCTAACTCCGGATACTCTCCCCGCAGTTGCTGGTAGCAGTGCAGCAGCCTTTCCTCCTCCTTGGGATGGGTGCTCGCCGCCAGCAGGATCGGTTGCTCCTGGCTGAAGCCCAGGTCCTGCCGCCACTTGGCGGTTTCCTCGGGCGGCACCTGAGGAAAGTCTTCGTCGAACTTCGAGTTGCCCAGCACCGCGACGCGCTCCGGAGCCGCCCCCAGGGCGATAAACCGCTCCCGGTCCAACTCCGACTGCGCGCAGATGAGGTCCAGGTTCCCCAGCACCCAGCGCATCAAGGGCCGAAAGAGGCGGTACTTGAGAAAGGCTCGGTCGGAGATGCGGCCGTTCACGTTGCAGGTACGGATGCCCCGCTCCTGGGCCAGCGCGAGCAGCCGAGGCCACAGTTCCGTCTCTACCAGCACGATCAGATCCGGCCGCACCCTCTTCAGCGTCCTCTCGGTGAGGCCGGGGAAGTCCAAAGGAAAGAAGAACAGACCGTCAAGATCGAGATCGCGGCGCTGAGCCAGCGCCCGCCCCGTGGCGGTAATGGTGGACAGCACCAGCCGGGCGTGCGGCTCGGCCTGCCGCAGTTTCCGGAGGATCGGCTCGACCGCCGCCACCTCGCCCGCCGAAACCGCATGTACCCAGATCACGGGGTCGTCTCCCCCCGCCGGGCTCTCAGCCTCCGGGGGTAGCCAACCCAGGCGCTCGGCGAACCCCGCTCGCGACTTGGCCTTGATCACCAGGCGCCAGAGCAGATAGAGCAAACCCAGCGGTGACAAGAGGATGACCAGAGCGTCGTAGGCCAGTCTTCGCCAGTCGGCTGCCCGGGGGCCCAAGGTCGGGTTGTCTGTCGGGTCGGTCATGTCATGAACGAGCGGCGTCATTCGGTGAGGCCCGCGACTCGCGGCGCTCACACGCCTGCGGCACCAGGACGGAGCGGGGCTGGGAAGCCTGCCCTACTGCGGCCCTGCGCCCCCGCCCCTCTCAGCTGTGCTCTCGCTCGTCCCCACTCCTCGCTTCCCCTCACTGCTTCTCTTCCCCTAGCCTCGACTGATACAATCTCCAATACAGTCCGCCCCGCGCCATCAACTCCTCGTGCGTTCCCTCCTCCACAATCCGGCCATCGTTGATCACGAGGATGCGGTCCGCGTCTTGTACGGTAGAGAGCCGATGGGCGATAATCAGGGCGGTTCGTCCATGCAGCAGCGTGCGCAGGGCCTGGTGGACAGCGGCCTCCGAGGCCTGGTCTAGCGAGGAGGTCGCCTCGTCGAGAATGAGAATCCGGGGATCGCGCAGCAGAGCCCGGGCGATAGCGATTCGCTGCTGCTGTCCGCCCGACAGTTTCACGCCCCGCTCGCC
>CALFVE010000216.1 GCA_937928475.1 uncultured bacterium
TGGACTTCGCTGGGGGGACCGTCGTGCACATCCTCGCCGGCGTCTCCGCCCTGGCAGCCGCGCTGGTGGTGGGTCGCCGGCGCCCGGCCCGAGGGGAGGAGACCGGCCCAGCCAACGTGCCCTACGTCGTTTTGGGCGCCGCCCTGCTCTGGTTCGGCTTCAATGCCGGCAGCGCCCTGGCCATCAACGCCTTGGCCGTAAACGCCTTGGTAGTCACAAACCTGGCGGCCGCCTTCGCCACCATCAGTTGGATGGCCGTGGATTGGTATCTCAAGGGGAAACCCACTGCCACCGGCGCGGCCATCGGGGCGGTCTCCGGGTTAGTGGCCATCACTCCCGCCTCGGGCTTCGTGGACATATACGCTGCGCTCACCATCGGTCTTTTGGCCGGCGTGATCTGCAATATCTTCGTGGTTTTCATGAAACGCACCCGCCTCGACGACACTCTGGACGTGTTCGCCTGCCACGGAATCGGTGGCATCTGGGGAGCGCTGGCGACGGGTCTCTTCGCCCAGAAGGTCCTCAACCCGGCCGGAGCCGACGGGCTGCTCTACGGCAATCCTGCGCAGTTGGGCGTGCAGATTCTGGCCATTGTGGTCGTGGCTGCCTGGGCCTTTCTGCTCTCCATGGGGATCCTGAAGGCGCTCGACTGGGTCATAGGGCTGCGAGTCTCTCCCGAAGAGGAGAGCCTGGGCCTCGACGTGTCGCAGCACGGAGAGCGAGCGTATGCAGGGCTGGTCTGGTACGTCCCCTCCGTGGCCCATCCGGCCAACGGTGAATCCATCCGGCCCGAGGAGTTCCGGTATACTTTCCAGAGGAAGGCGGCTATGGCCAAGCGCTAGTGCGCTTTGTCCTCGGTCGGGGAGGAACAATCAGGGCGGCGCAGGTGGTGCTACCCTGATGCTCCCAGTCCGCCGAATGAGGGTGGCCTAATAAGCGTAGAGCTGCCCGTGTGGCCGCGTGGAAGCCGCGCGGAGTTTCTGGAAGGGCCTGGCCAGGATTTCGTCTAAGGAGAGGGCGAAGGCCTGGCTGTACGGCCCCAGCAACTCGCGTAGCCTTGCCAGGTCCTCCTCCGCCGGGTCTTCGACCGTAACACCCTTGCCGACATGGGCACAGGGAACCTCGCCGCGCACGTACATCACTCCCCCATGCATACCACTGCCGCAGTAGCGGCCCACTAGCGGCTCGCTAGGGGGTATGTCCAGACCCAAGACCACCAGCACCCCGCCGGCCATGTATTCTCCCGCGAAGTCCTTAACCCGCCCGCCGATGATGATGACCGGCTCCTTGCCGAGGTACGACTTCATGTGGATGCCGATGCGATACCCCGCATTGCCGCGGATGAATACTTGTCCACCGCGCATCGAGTAGCCTAGCACGTCCCCAGCATGACCGGGTGCGACGATCAGGCCCTCGTCCATGGTATTGGCCACCCCGTCCTGGACATTGCCGGAGCAGAACAGGCGCGGCCCGCTCATGAAGGCAGCCAGGTCATTCCCGGGGATGCCGTCAATCCGCATGGTAACCGGGCGGTCCAGGCCGCAGCCGACGTAACGCTGACCGCAGACGTTGAGGAGGTCAAGTTCGGTGGCGCCAGCCGCGATCGCGGCCTTGATGCGCTCATTAAGGGTGCGATGATCCAACCCGGCGGCGTCAATGGTCATACTTCGATCCCCGGCCCCATCACCTTGTGGCGGCGGTACTCCTTGGGCAGAGCCAGCAGCCCCAACTCCCGCCCAATCAACTTCTCTTTGAACTCGCTGACGTTGATCCTGTCCCGAATCAGGCCGGTAATGATCCCGGCCCGGTCAATCTCCCCGACGAAGATGGCGCCGATGATGCGCCCGTCGCGCAGGAAGATGCGGCGGTAGTTCTGCCCATCGGGGGACTGGTACTCCAGCACTTCCTCCGCGGCCGCTGGCGCGGTCAATCCTACGGAGATGGTGGGCAGGCCGCAGATCTGAATGGAGTTCATGGCCACGCTGCCGTCGTAGGCAACCTCGGCGCCCGCCATGTTGGCGCCCGCCACCTGCCCCTGCAGGTAGGCGCTCGGCCAGATGGCCACCGGTCGGGTTTCGCCCAGCAGCGCGTCGTAGCCCTCGGCCACGTCGCCGGCCGCGAAGATGTCGGGGTCAGAGGTACGCATATGGTCGTCCACCAACACCCCGCGGTTCACGGCAATCCCGGCCGCCGAGGCCAGGCCGGCGTTGGGAACCACCCCGATAGCGATGATCACCATCTGGGCGGGCAAGAGCGCGCCGGTGTCCAAGCGGACGGCCTTGACCCGCCCCTCTTGGCCCTCCAGCGCGGAAGCGCCGCGGGAGGTGAGCACGCGAATTCCCGCTTTCTCTAGGGCCCGGCGGGCCATCGCCGAGCCTTGCTCATCCAGGGCCTGCGCCAGTATCCGGTCTTGCAGTTCGACGATAGTGGCGCGCAGGCCGAGGTCGGCAAGGGCCTCCGCCGCCTTGACCCCAATCATCCCCCCACCGATGACGGTGGCCTCCCGGACCTGTGCTTCGTTGAGGTAGCCCCGGATCTTGCAGGCGTCAGCATAGCGGGTGAAGGTAAAAACCCCGCGCAGGTGCGTGCCGGGCAGATTGGGCACGACCGGCGTGCCCCCACAGGCCAGCAGCAGTCGGCCGTAAGCCACGAAACTGCCGTCGTCCAGCATGACCTCCTTCTCGACCGGGCGCAGCTGCACCACGGCATGACCCAGCCGCGGCGCGACGCGGAGCCGCGCGTAGAAATCCGCCGGGCGGTAATTGATCTGCTTCTCGGTGACCTTGCCTGCGAGCAGGTAGGAGATGAGCGGAGTGCAGTAAGCGGGGTACGGCTCCCCGGAGATTACCGCCGTCGTGCCCTCGGCGTCGTGCCGCCGCAGCGACTCGATCGCGGCGATGGCCGCCGTCGAGTTCCCTACCATCACGTAGTCGTAGCGCTCAGTCGCCATGATCCTCGTACACCAGCGCTTCGTTCGGGCAATGGGCTACGCACTCCGGCGTGCCCTCCAGGCCGCACAGGTCGCACTTGGAAACGACTTTGCCCTGCTCTAGGTCTATCTGGATCGCCCCAAAGGGGCACATCATTACGCAACTCCAGCAGCCCACGCACTTGTCCTGGTCATGGTGCACTATGCCGGTCTCGGGGTCCCGAGTCATGGCCCCGGCGATGCAGGCGGCGACGCAGGGGGCGTCTTCGCAGTGCCGACACTGGAGAGCGAAGGAGATAGCCCCCTCTTCTTCCACCAACACTGCCGGCTCGGGCAGGTTCTCCTCGTCGCGGAAGGCCTTAACCAGGGTCTGGTGTCCGGAGTGCTTGAGGATGCAGTAGATCTCGCACAGCCGGCAGCCGATGCAGTATTCTTCTTTGGCGTAGATACGCTTCATGCCTGGCTCCTCAGACCACCACCGGACCAGTGCCTTCTCCTATCTCCCCGCCGGTCGCACCCCCAGAATCTCCATCTCCTGCGCGGTCATGTCAATGGCCCGCAGCATCTCACGGTTGCCCCGCAGGCTGTCAATGGAGTTCATCCCCATCCCGCCCAGCATCTCTTTCATCTCCAGACTCCAGGCCCGCAGCAGG